>JAYTMM010000021.1:0-3195 GCA_043728555.1 Pseudobdellovibrionaceae bacterium | reverse complement strand
AGGTATTCACTTTCTGTAACAAGCAAAGAAAATGAAAATTCCGATCATTACGGATTGATGTTGGGTTTTCGTCATTTAATTCAAGAAAAGATGGTTGATGGAAATCTTAAGAAAAATTAATTCTTCAGCAAGGCTGCCGCTGATTTTTTCTTTAACTGCACTTATTTTTTATTTTCCGGCGAATTGGTTTCCTTTCATGTCTTTGGAAATTTATGGAAATAAAACCAGCTCAACAATTTGGAGTGGAATCGTATCGCTGGTGGAATCAGGCTCATGGCCAATTGCTTTAGTTATTTTTTTAGCTAGCGTTATCATCCCATTTGTTAAGCTTGTCATTTTATTCTATTTATCATTTACCGTAGAATCTACAAAGCATGTTGAATTCAAGAAAAAATTATACCGCATTGTAGAAATAATTGGTCGTTGGTCAATGCTAGATATATTTTTATTGGCTGTTTTAGTATCGATTATGAAATTAGGAAAATGGACAACAGCCAAAGCAGAAACCGGTTCGTGGTTATTTGCATTGGTGGTGATCTTTACAATGTTAGCATCTGAATATTTTAACCCAGAAATGATAGGAAAAAATGACAAACACGATGAATAAATTTAAAATTTTTATCAGCACGTCATGGTTTGTTTGGTTATTTCCATTCATAGCAGTCCTAATAACCGCGTGGCTATTTATAGATCATTTTCAAAAGCAAGGGCCTGTGATTAAAATCTCTTTCAATGAATCTGCAGGTTTACAGGCAGGAAAAACAAAATTGCGCTATCGCGGAGTTGTCATTGGTAATGTTGATAGAGTTGAAATTGCAGAAAGCATCGAAGAAGTTATTGTTTCTGTCAGTTTAAATAAAGATGCTGAGCGTTTTGCTGTAGAAGGCTCAAAATTTTGGGTCGTCCAGCCTAAAGTTGATTTTCAAGGTGTCAGTGGTTTAGATACCTTGTTCGAAGGCACTTATATTTCAGCGCAACCTGGTACGACGTCGACATCCAAAAAAGAATTTAAAGGTCAATTGCGCGATGACTCATCTATTTCAACAGCTGACACTGTCACATATTACTTGGAATCCACAAATGCAGATTCTATTAACGGCGGGGATTCAGTGACTTTTCGTGGATTAAATGTAGGCCAAGTTACAAAAGTGACCCTTTCAAAAACGGCACAAACTATTATTGTGCAGATCAATATACCCTATAAATTTGTACGACTGATTCGATCGAACACAGTATTTTGGAAAAAAGCAGGAATACAGGCTAATTTAGGGTTGTTCAGCTCTGAAGTTAAAATTAATTCTTTAGAATCTATTTTAAAAGGCGGAATCGATTTTTTTACTCCTGATAATTTTGGCCCAATTGCAAAACATCAAGCAACTTTTACTTTACTGGCAAAACCACCAAAAGATTATGAAAAATGGAATCCAAAGCTGGAAAAATAATTTACTTTGAAATTGGTTTCGAATTTCATCGCTCACCAACAAAAATCGTTATAACTAGGCGCTGGGGATTGGCCCTTGCGCCTCGTTTTTTGTTTCAACTGATTATAAGGGCCATAAAAACAAAAAGCCCTCGGTTGAATTATCACCCGAGGACTTAGAATTTATTGGTACTGTGTGTTTTTAGCTCGAGTCGCTTGACTATTGGTGGAGCCGGCAGGACTCGAACCTGCAACCTACCGGTTCGAAGCCGGGAATTCTATCCATTGAACTACGGCTCCACGCCGAAAAAATATTTGAATTACATTAACGATAAACTAATCGTGCCACCAAATCAACTTGTTCGAAAATTGATTTGGGTTGTCTAACGTTTTTTTGTAATTTTGAATCAATTCTAAACGCAGTAATTCGATCGCATCCAAAATTCCCTGCTGGTATTGGTCATTTTTGAATGACACCTGCAATTTTGAAAGTATTTTTTCATTAATTTGTTTGATGTTTTCAATTTTCATTCGTGGATCAGGCAATAAAATAATTTTACGCTCAAGGACCGAAATAAACAACAATAAAGCATTGTGCGATTTGCATTCGTGCAATTTCTTTTTAAAAAATATTCGTTCAGCTGTATGATGAACTTGTTTTTTTTGTTCGTTCTTTGAAATAAAAAATCGACAGATTAAATCTAAACGCGATAGCCCTGCACCCAAAAAAATTGCGGCGAATGGTGCTGCAATATAATAGAAATTTTTCGACGCGTACGAATTTTGAAAGAAATAATCAATTATTCCCACAAAAATGAGCAGCAACAGCAACGAAATAATCCATTGAACATGTTCGGTGGATGAAGATTTTTTCGCAATCGCCGGAATAAATTCAAAATCAATTTCAGACTCAAAGTGCTCGATGGCAGATTCGATTATTTTTGAATCAATTGTTTTGTGTAATTTAGACATATATTACCATCCCCCACTCGCGCCGCCGCCGCTGGATGATCCACCGCCGCCAGACCAACCACCGCCTCTGCCCGAGCCACCTCCGCGCCCACCTGACAGAAAACTGGATAAAATATATAAACCCGTCGTGGGGCTAATAATGAAAATAATAATCCACAAACCTAACAAGATTAAAAATACCCAAGCGCCACTGCCACCATTAGATTTTTTATTTTGCACAGGTGCTGCTTTTAAATTTTCGTCGTAATTACCAGAGGTCGCAAAATGTTGAAGACTTGAAACACCCTCAAGCACACCTTGATCAAAATTGCCTTGTTTAAAATACGGAGTGACAATATCTGAAATAATTCGTTTAGCTGTGATGTCAGGAATCACACCCTCAAGACCTTGTCCGACTTCGATTCGCAATTTTTTTTCATTCGGAGCAATTAAAAAAAGTAACCCTGTATCTAATTTTTCATCGCCCAATTTCCATTTATCAAAAATTTGAATGGCCACCGATTCAATAGCTTCATTATTTAAAGTTTGAGTAACAAAAACTTGAATCTGAATTTTTTGCGACTGCTGAAATTGATATAAGGATTGTTCAAGTTGAGCTTTCGCCTGCGGCGATAACAAGCCCACTTGATCCATCACAGGCCCCGTTAATTTCGGAACTTCAAAGGCCTGCGTTTGCAAACACAAGCCAAGCATGAATAAAAAGGGGATTAGAGTTTTTATAGTCAGGCCTTTGATTTAGATAAAGTTAACAGTTAAAATTTAACTTCAGGTGGTTTTTCAATTTTTGCTTTTTCAGCGGCATC
>JAYTMM010000020.1:0-4371 GCA_043728555.1 Pseudobdellovibrionaceae bacterium | reverse complement strand
CCCCTGACACGGTAAATTT
This sequence comes from Pseudobdellovibrionaceae bacterium, assembly GCA_043728555.1. GTDB lineage: Bacteria > Bdellovibrionota > Bdellovibrionia > Bdellovibrionales > Bdellovibrionaceae > Pseudobdellovibrio. The sequence goes on along the minus strand of JAYTMM010000020.1, from coordinate 4,352 downwards.
GTTGCGCGGACGACTTTACCGCGGCTTTCGGCTTTGACGTACTGAATTTTTAATACAGAGACTTGGTCCATGTCTTTTTGAATTTCGACCGAAGGCGCGTCGCCTTTTTTCATTTCGATCACATGAATTTTTGAATATAATTCTGGTTTTGATCTAAAAATATTTAAATATACAGATAATTTCGAAGCCCAAAATGGCGTTTCAAAATGTCTGCAACGATAGTCAATTTCAGTTTTTTCAACTTCATTCAAAGTCTCTGTTGGCAGATAAAATAAAATTTTATTTTGCGCAGCCGAAACCAAGGATTGTTTCATTTGTGAATTCGAATAGACTTCTGAAACTGATGATGGCATTCGCAAATCATCCGAAACACAAGCTGCTAAAAAAATTAAGAATGAAAATAAACTAAATCGAAATACAGCCATCCTGGCCTCCTGTAAAAACAGTTGAACACATCAACTGTTTATTTATTTTACCTTTAATTTATTCAAAAAAAAAGCGGCATCATTTTCGCTAGACGAAAGAGACATATCAAATTTTGCCAGCGTTCTGACAACGTCAAAATGTGGATAAACAGCCTGAGGGGGATTCAGACGTGCTTACACAATTTATTACAAATTTTTTCGCCAGACGTTCGTCGACATTTTGGAGCACCATGCGCCTTTTTTGTCGATTAGCTATACATCTGATTTTACTTTTTTACACAGCCCAAAGTTTTGCTTTAACCACAGAAACTCTGCCAGAAAATATTTATAGCCCCGCTTTTAGATACGGACAGATCAATGGTCTGGAAGATCGCTACACAGAAAATGGCAAGCTTGTGCGCCTGACAGATTATAAATCAATTCAGTTTGATGCCGACACCTTGGCAAAATTTAATGCAAAAGCGAACGAGTTGATTGCAACGCTGAATAAATTTGGCCTATACAAAGCTGGTGATTTATTTAATTTGGGCACATTACAAATTGAAACAAAACCAGAAATTAAATATTTCGCACCCATATTGGCTAAAGGAATTTCTGAAACTTGGACAATCGCGTTGGGATTACCCGTCATTAAATATTCAAATCAAATCAGTCTAAGTCAAAAATTTTCAAACATAGATTATTATAATCAGTTCCGTGGTTTATCGCCTGAATTAGATCAAGCTTTGGATACAGATTTAAGCGTAGAAACACAAAAGGTGATCTTGGCCAAAGGCTATCAGCCGCTGCAATCACAACAAAAACAATTTCTGGGTGATATACAATTGGTCAGCGTTAAAAAAGTAATGCAAAAAATAAATTCAACGCTGTTGCATTTGCTGACGGTGACTTTACCAACAGGACCTAATTATGATGCTGATAATTTATTAGCACTGAATACATTTCATGAATTTTCAATTGAAAACAAAATAGCCTATGTACAAAAAGTATTTTATTTTCTGGATTTGATTCCAAACCTGTCAGTTAAATATTTTTTACCACAAAAAATAACTGCGCGAATTCCTAAAAACACAGACGATGTTTTACCAGATGATAATTCGAAAGACGAAATTACAAAGTCAGCCGGCTTGACGGTCGAAGCTGGCTTAAATTTCGGTCTATCGTTTTCAGAACAGTTTAAAATTTCGGGTGGTTATGTTTACGGAGAAAAACAATCTGATTCATACAGCGACAGCAACAAAGGTGAATCATCCGTACTGGCTCAGAACACAAAATCAAAATGGCAGAAAGTCAATTTAGATCTATCGTATTCAACGGTACAAAATTATATGAACAGTAAAAAATTTATACCGATGATCGTCAGTCTGAACGTTTACGATACAATGGCCGGTGTAAATGTTGAACGTCGTTTGGGCCAAGAATTAAATTTAACATTATTTTTTTAAAGGATACTTTGATGAAGTTAAATACATTTTTAAATACTGTAATGGCTGCGATTTTTCTGAGCGCATTCGCGTGCGCTCCCAAAGTTCAGGATTCAGAATTAAAAAAACCTGACGTGCCTGAAGCGCTGACCAATGATATTGCTTTAAACCAAGTTTATAAAAACCCGTTTGCTAATGTGAACTGGACGTTAAAAAAATTAGATCTGAAAAAAACTTTTACGCAAAAACAAATCCAAAGTTTATTTGAAATTTCAGATAAATTAGCTGACCAAAATGCCAGCGACAAAGCCACAGATCTGTTTAATCTGCGGTTTTCAGAAAGTTTACAAAATAAAAAATTAATTTCAAAAGAATATAAAGATACGTATTATCTTCAGTTGGTCGAAGAACAAACCAGAAAATCATTGAAAAAATCAGTCAGTGATGTTGAAAAAAAATTATTAGATGATACCGATAAAATTGATATGATCATTGATGCAGCGATTGATAATTCAGCCAACAAATCAAACGCCGAAAATGATTTGTCAATGCACATCCAGATCGCCAAACATTTAATTGCCAACATCACAGAAAATATTCAAGCTGCAGATTTATTTGCTGAACTGAAAAAACAAGCTGTCGAACAAATTAAATCAAAAGCTGATCATTACATTTCAATTGCCGATGAATTTAATAACCAAGCCAGTGCATTAACATCATTAACGCCAAAAATTAATCTGATTGAAACATATTTAACCAAATTAAATATTGATCTGGCTGACGACAATAAACAGTCTTTGCAAAGCGGCAAAAAACTGGGCGCATCCGTAGATGCCATAACAGATTCGAAAAATGCATTGCAGACATTAGCCTTAACATGGCAGATGTTAACTGTCGAAGAGCGCGATGCTTACTTTAAACCAGCGAATCAAAAATTATATGATTTATTGAATAAAAAAAATGAACAGGATATTCAATGCCTTATTGATGGGAACTGCACAGGTTTAATATCAAAAATTATTTTAAATGTCGGCGTATATCCGGCGTTAGATAAATACGGTGTCGATCAAATTAAAGCGGATTTAAATCAAGCAGCACTGGGTTATTTAAATCGAAAAATTAATGCCATTGCTTTTGAAAAATTAGGTTCGCTGACTGCAACGATGAAAACGGAAATCCGTGGCAGTGTCGAAAAAAATATTGGTGACGTGCAAAAATTCAAAGACAATTTTAAGATTAATTTAGCCAGCGGTTTAAAAGATAAATTAAATTCTGCAGCCTTGAATTTATATATTTTAGCTGAATCGCCGACTGAAACGATTTTGTTGCAAGACCAGCTGACGCTGGCAACAAATGAACTGTATACTTTGCCAGCGGCTGCAACAGCAAATCAAATTCAAAATAAACAATTTAATTTGATCGAAAAGATTATTTCATTGATTGATTTTTCGAGCCAAAAACAAACTTTATTAAAAAATGGTCTGACGGAATTTTTGAAAAATCCCAAGGAACTGTTTTTAACAAGTGATCGCAAAAACTTGAATGCATCGATTTTAATTAAGGACCAAGCAGCCAGTCTGAAATTTTTAAGTCTGATGATCACAGCTACAGCAGACTGGAAATCCGGTCCTTTTGATCACGGCATTACAGATATTCGCGCTCAAGATTTAATTTCAGATTTCAAATCTGATCAATTGAATCAATCATTGTTTCCGAAAGCGTCGTTGTTTAATATTTGTTTTTCGTATGCGGTACAGGTTTTAAAACAAATCCAATCTGAAAAATCTTTGGTTTATTTAGTCGACAATGAAAATCAACGTATACCTATCAGTGATTATTTATCTGGAAAAAATCATCCCACAGTTGCGCTGGGTGCAGCGTCAGACCAAAAAAATAATCGTTTGGTGAATACAACCAAAGCCACTGATCTGGCGGAATTGATCGAAGCCTTGTCGGCATTTTCATTGGCCACCAAAGACATCGAACAAAGCCAAAGTGAAATTTTAAAAGATTCGGCTGTAAAAAATCAAATTTTAGCTGCAAATAAAAATGTGAATTTATTAATTTTAACGTTGTCGAATTTTATTTCTTCGCAAATGGTTGGACCGAAAAATTTAGTCGCTGAAAGTTACGATTTTGAAACCAAACAATTAAATACAACGTATAATTTAGCAAATCAAACTGCAGCCATCAATGCGCTGGTCAAAGCGTATGAAACCACAGGTATTGATATTTATTTGTTGTCTGCCAAAGAATTATATTATGCTTTGAACAAAAATTATTTTGATCCGCAATTAAAATTTTACAAGACAAATCAAACTGACAAATCTGAAGCCACAACAAGTTCACAGTTAAAAACAGATGTCTTAAATACACTGAATCAGCTGTTGCCGCTTAGAAAATATTTAGTCTTATCCAGCCAAGTGCAATTTGATCGCATTTTTGAAAATTGGTATGTTGCGATTTTATTATAAAGCATGTTTTAATTTCAGATATGAAAAAA
>JAYTMM010000019.1:0-3588 GCA_043728555.1 Pseudobdellovibrionaceae bacterium | reverse complement strand
ATTTTTTTCATAGATTAAATTATATGTGATTTTAGAAATAAAAAAAGCCTTTTGTTTTAACAATCATTGCTGTAGCAATAGTTAATGCAAAAGGCTTTTTAAGAATTAAAATTGAATTAGTAAAATTACTTAACTAAATAAGCTGTGATTACTTCACAAGTGCTTTGAATTCAGAACCAGCACGGAACTTTGGAGTCCATGCAGCAGGAATCTTAATCGCTTTACCAGTTTGTGGATTGCGACCGATACGAGCTTTACGCTTTGCTTTTAAAAATGTACCAAAGCCAACCAATTTAACATCGTCGCCTTTTTTTACAGTTTTCTTAACGTTAGTCATAAAGCAATCAACTACGTTTTCGCATTGAGCTTTAGGCATTTTAGTTTCAGCAGCGATCTTTTCGATCAATTGTGCTTTGTTCATGAGGTCTCCTGTTGTTGTTGGTCAGCGTGACCAATTAATGTTGTGACGTCCTGTTGTTAAATATCATCCTGATGTTGTTTATAAGAAATCAAAAAACAAATAACGTCAAGAGCCTCTAACGCAAAGGCTTTCAAGACAATGATTCAGTTAAGTTGTTTCTAAATGATATTTCACGCTGGTGACGACAACATTTTTTTTGTACATCAACGATAATTTAATCAACCATGCTGTCTGATTATGTAAAAGCTGATGATGCCATTTTGCAGTTACAAATTCAGGAAAAATCACAGTGATAAATTCTGTGGGGTGTTCGCGTGAAGCTATTTTAATGAAATCCAAAATCGGTTCAGATATTGAACGGTACGGCGATTCTAAAACATGCAAAGTCATATCTGGAAACTTTTCGCGCCATGCTTTTTGAAGCCGTTCGTAAGATTCTTCGTCTGTTTTTACAAAACAAATACGCAAATCTTGACCGATGCCTTTACCGTAACGAATGGCGTTCATGACGCCCTTGTGCAAACCTGAAATCGGAATAATCACAACGTGGTCTGTGACCTTTTCGCATTTTTCAATTTCATAATGTGACTGCGAAATTTCACGTGCGAACATCACGTAATGAATATGTATTCTGTGAAACGAATAAACGACGGCCGGTATCGCAATAAAAATCAACCATGCCCCATGAGTAAATTTAAACGACGCAATAATTATTAAAACAGCAGCGGTGACAATGGCGCCAAAGCCATTCATCAGCATTGACGGCAACCAATTTTTTTCTTTCACTTTTAAATGATGAATGACCATACCAGCTTGCGATAATGTAAACGATAAAAACACACCCACAGCATACAGCGGAATCAGCGCATGCGTGCGACCACCAAAAAATAACACCAGCATAATGGCGCCCAATGACAAGCCGATGATACCGTTCGAGAAAACCAATCTGTCGCCGACACTGGCCAGCTGTCTTGGAGCGTAACGATCCTTGGCCAACAGCGAAGTTAATCTTGGAAAGTCCGCATAGGCTGTCGATGCTGCCATAAATAAAATTAAAAATACGCTGAATTGAATCAGATAAAAAATAACTCCGTGGCCAAAAATAGCCTCATTCAAAGTTGAAATCATCGTCAGGCCTTCGTGATACTGAATGCCGTAGGAATTAATTAAATAAGTAATTCCTGCGAACATCGTACCTAAAATCAAAACCATTGTGATCAACGTTGTATTCGCATTTTTTGATTGCGGATGTTTAAATAACGGAATTCCATTCGAGATCGCCTCGATACCGGTCAGGGCGGTGCAGCCGGACGAGAACGCCTTCAGCACCATCAGCAGACCAATCTCTGGTAAATTATTTAAGATCACTGCGTGTGGGTGAATTGCCGAGTCTGTGGGGCCACGAAATAATCCGACGCCGATCAAAACAAAAATTGAAAAAATAAATAAATATGTCGGGTACGCAAAAATAGTTGCAGAATCTTTCACTCCACGCAGGCTTAATAACATTAAAAATAAAATAATCCAAACGCAGGTAAAAACTTGAATCGCGGCCATGGACGGAAATGCAGAAACTAAGTTTTCGACTCCGGCAGAAACTGAAACGGCCACAGTTAACGTATAATCAATCAACAGTGCTGCTCCAGCAACAAGGCCAGCGCCGGTTCCCAAATTTTCTTTTGCAACAATATAAGCGCCGCCGCCATCAGGGTATGACGTGATTGTTTGTCGGTACGAAATTCCGATAATTAACATCAATGCTAAAATTGCAATCGCAATCGGTAAAGACCACACCGTGGCTCCGGCAATACCCAGCAAAGTCAGCGGAATAATAATTTCTTCGGTAGCATAAGCAATTGACGACAAGGCATCCGCTGATAAAAGCGCAAGTGCTTTCCATTTTGGAATCAGTTCATGGGCATGATGAGCAGAATTAAGCGGGTTACCAATAAGCAAACGACGAATTTTTGAAAATATCATGCGACAAATTCCTGTTGAGAGTGAGTTGTTTTTATAAAATCAGCTTACTCTTCTTCGGTGTGTTGTAAATATAAAATTAATCTTCAGAATTCGCATCGTCAGCACCCTCAACATCTGCGTCTTGATAACCATCAGTTGGTTTCAGTGGAACACGATAAGTGCCGTCGGCCCATTGGCCCAAATCAATCAGGCGACAACGTTCAGAACAAAATGGTCGGAATTTATTTTCAGAGCTGTAAAACGTCAAAAGCCCGCACTGCGGGCATTTGATTTCGGTTTTTTGTGAAGTCATAGAAAAAATTCCACAGTCGAGCCTCGCATCCTGCGAACTTTGTTCGCCCTAAAAAGGTAAATTACAATTCTGTGTACGGCAACGGCTGAATGTACCTTGTGCTGCGGTTTGTCCTTGAATATTAAAATTAAAATTCAAAGTTTGATCTTCAACCTTACCTGTGGGTACTTGGATCGCTAATAATGTTGTGTAATAACCTGTCCAATAATCACCGTAACCGCGCGCTTCGAAACCTGTGCTGTTATTGATTGCTGAAACTGTTAAATTTAATTGTAACGGATTTTTATAAGCACCGTTATATTGTTGCGGATCTGGTAAATAAATTCCAGTTGCATAACCTAATGCGATTCCTAATAAACCCATACCTGATGGTAAAGTCGCTTGGTAATTCGCGTATTGATTCACTTGTGGCTGAGCAATAATAGTTGCCGTTAGTGTGTTGCTTTGTGCATTCGGAAATTGAATAATCACATCCATTTTTCCTGCTAAATATGAATCACACGACGCTTGACCGTAATTATAAGCTGCGCGATCGCAGACTCCCATGGCTTGTTTGAAAAATGTTTTCATCAATGGTCCATTTACAACTCGGAGTGATGATGTGTTTGAATAATTGTCAGCGTAAAAACCTGCAGATCCTGTTTGTGTCGTTGTGGTCGTACTGCTAGGGTAACATCGACCATCAGAGCCATAAGTATATCCAGCAATACACGGACCCGATTGCACAACAACTTGTTGAGCAGGGGTGTTATCGGTATTGTTTTTTCCGCAACCAGAAAACATGATCGCTGTTGCAGACAAACCTAAGATTAACTTTTTCATAAAGACTCCTCTTGTATATAAATCAGTATTTCAAGTTCTGCACCAGCACGGGTGCAGAGTGTATTCGTTTTTA
>JAYTMM010000018.1:0-4814 GCA_043728555.1 Pseudobdellovibrionaceae bacterium | reverse complement strand
TCGGCGGGTGGTGGCTCTGGGAAAAACTCAGCCTACGCAGGTGGGCGAATTAAAAGATCCAGCTCATCAGGTGCTTCGGATGGCGCAAGCGATGGCGATAATAAAACAAAAATAATCGAAGACGAGGCCGCAGGCAGCGCGTTTGGTCGCGGAGATAACGATCGCAATTCAGGTCGGCGACAGTCAGCACAGTATAAATACAAAGCCATTACCAGCGGACAAATGTTTGATGAAGTCGAGAAAACATCAAAACGAGAAGATCGAAAACCGAGCGTTAAAAGTCTTTCAAAAATGTCTGTCGAAGAAGGTTTTCGGCCTGGGCCGCGCACAAATAATTTTATTCCACCCGAGCGAAAACCAGCTGTGGCCAGTGAAGACGCAGACCCAGATTTTGGTTTTGGAAAAATGATGAAATGGCTTATGATCGCAGGTATGGTCGTCGCAATTATTGTATTCTTTGGCGGCCAGATGATGAACTATTCGAATTCAGAATAGTTAGCGATATGAGTCTAGATAATGACTCGATTCGTAAGCAAACAAGTCAAAATTTACACGTAAATGCAGAGCAATAAGTATATAATATACAATCTAAAATTTCAGGATTGAATCTTCATGCTATCTGTCCAATAAAAGACTTTCATATTTAATTTAAGCATTTAATTTTGGAGATTTTTTTGATTGAAATAGTGGGGCATCAAAAAACGCGTATTTTTACCTTAGCCGAAGCGCAAGATCTTCTGCAGTTGATTTATCGTGTCACCGAAGATGCCAGTAAAAAAGTTAAATATTTAGTCGCCTGTTTAGATGCGCTGCCAGATAAAAAATGCGCGCGCGGTATCGAAATTCAAGACGAAATCAACGTTTATGTATCACAGTGGCAAAATAAAATTGAACGCCTTGGCGGCAAGCCTAAGGGTTTGTGGTTGGCTGATTTTGATAACGGTCGCGGATATTATTGCTGGAAATTCCCAGAAACCGAAATTTCTTTTTTTCATGGCTACCAAGATGGCTTTACTGGGCGTAAGATGATTCCTGAAAAGGATCTGTCATATGCGAATAGCCCTAGCTCAAATTAATTCAAATCTTGCTGATTTTGAATTCAACAAAAATAAAATTATCGAAAATATTCAACGCCTTGCTGAAAAAAAATCTGAACTGATTGTTTTTCCAGAGGCTGCATTATTTGGATACCACCCTTTTGATTTATTAGAACGTTCAAGTTTGGTTGATCAACAAACACGTGCTTTGAAAGACATTTTAAAAGTCATTCCCCTAGGCGTTCATGTTCTGATCGGCGGCTTTGAAAAAAATAAAAACAAAAAAGGCCGGCCATATTTTAACGCAGCATTTTTGTGCCAAAAAAACAAAATCGTTAAAACTTTTCACAAAGAACTTTTGCCAACAGGTGATGTTTTCGACGAAGCGCGATTTATTGAAAAAGGCAGTCTAAAAAATAACTATTTCAAAATTAAAAATAAAAAATTCTTTCTGACAATTTGCGAAGATATTTGGGCGTGGGAACAGAAAAACAAAAAATCAGATTACGCAGCAAATCCCTTAAAAAAAATCAAACGCGAAAAAATTGATCTGGTTATTAATATGAGCGCCTCACCATTTCATTTGACGAAAATGAAACAGCGCGAATTCGTTGTTGCAGAAACCGCAAAATATTTCAAGGCACCTATGGTTTATACAAACCTTGTGGGCGCACAAGACGAATTAATTTACGACGGTCAAAGTTTCTTAGTTGATGCCAAAGGTAAAAAACAGTTTCAATTATTATCGTTCGAAGAAGATTCAAATGTTTTTGATTTGAATACCCTTGAATCGTGGAATACAAAATCGAAAACTGAATCTGTCACAGAGCAGTTGCATAAGGCTTTGGTTTCGGGGTTGCGTGATTACGCAAAAAAAACAAATCAACACAAAGTTCATTTGGGCTTATCGGGTGGTATTGATTCCGCCGTTGTTGCTGCTTTGGCTGTGGACGCTTTTGGTCCGCAGAATGTTTCATTGTTCGCTTTGCCAACGCAATTTAACTTATCAGAAAGCTTTATCACAGCAAAGAAGATGGCAAAAAATATCGGATGCGCTTTAAAAGAAATTTCAATTCAATCCACATTTGAACATATTAAAAATATTTTTGATGCTGAATTTTCAGTGCTTGAATTTGGTTTGGTTCATGAAAATATGCAGTCACGGATTCGCGGTTTGTATTTAATGGCGTATTCAAATTTAACAAGCAGCCTGTTGTTAACCACAGGAAACAAATCTGAATATGCGACGGGCTATTCAACACTGTACGGTGATATGTGCGGCGGGCTTGCACCGATTGGTGATCTGACAAAAAAACAAGTCTATGATCTGGCCAAATTTTATAATCAAGAATCAGAAATTATTCCGAAATTTATTATTGATCGTCCGCCAAGTGCAGAATTGCGCCCGAATCAAAAAGACCAAGATTCATTACCTGCATATGACGATCTGGATAAGTCTGTTGAAAATATTGTTCAAAAAAAATTAGCTGTGAAATCAGAAACAGAAAAATGGCTGTATTCAAAATTAATGAAGACTGAATTTAAACGTTGGCAAGCACCACCGATTTTAAAAATCAGCGAACATTCATTTGGTCGCGGACGTAGATATCCGATTGCTCATTCGGCGAAGGAATAAATTTTTATAACGAAAAGCCCATTTGCTTTGGATAACGAATAATTTGTGGAAATTTAAATTCGGGTTTGCCTGTTAATGAAATTAAATTTTCAAGCTGCGGAGGCTTTCCGCCGACTGAAATTCGTTTGATCATTTCAAGAAACATCATTCCGCAGTATGTGGCGTCTTCTTCGGCGCGGTGAAAATCAGTTGTTGGAATTTTTAAATGTTGAACCAGTGTTCCCAGTTTATAATTGGGCATGCCGGGGAAAACTTTTCTTGAAATCGTCAAAGTATCAACAACAGTACCTTTCGGAGCCGGTGATTCATATTTTTTAATGTCTGAAGTCAAAAATTGAGTATCGAATGGGGCGTTGTGCGCGATCATTAGATCATTGCCGCAGAACTCTGCAAACGAGGGCAGCAGAGATTCAATTTTAGGTTTACCGATCAGCATGCTGTCGGTGATTCCGTTGACGGCCGAGGCTCCTGCGGGGATTGAGCGTTCTGGATCAACAAGCGTTGAAAAAACAGATTCAACACGGCCATTAATAAATAAAACAGCTCCGATTTCGACGATTTGATCGACGCCGGGGACTGTGCCTGTAGTTTCTAAGTCAAAAGCTATGAATCTCATACTAATTTTGATACATATTAATCGTGGAAGTTTCAAGAAAAACACTGACGATTATTACAGAAAACACTGAGAACCCCGTGGTTATTCAGTTTCGGGATAAACAAAATTTATTAGAGCTGTTAAACGCCAACAAAGTCGGCATTTTGCAATCTTGTGGGGGGTTTGGAACCTGCACAACGTGTAGAATATTTGTTCAAAAAAATTTGAAAGCTTTTGATAAAAGATCTGAATCAGAAGCTGAGCGCGCCGTCGAGAGAAATTTTTCTGAAGATGAACGCTTGGCGTGCCAGTGTGAAATTTCAGATTCAACGGAAATAAAAATTATTTGTATAAATCCAAGTTAACCATTTGATCGCATCAGGCAATGGTAATTTGGGGCTGAGCCTGACTTGAATTCTGTAAACACCTGCGGACTTAATTTGGAATTCGCCCTTGTACGTATTTAAGTGATCGATACGCAAACCATTTTTAAACAAAACCACTTCAAAAAAGATATTTGGTTCTGATGGCAGCCTGTAATAAATTTTTTGATCTTTAGTAAAGGGTATATCTTCACCCATGAATAAATACTTTTTGCTTTTACTGTTAATCACATAAGTTTCAAAACCTGTTGGGTCGCTGAGTTCGTCAAAAGCTATGTAAAATTGACCTTTTTTTAATGCGGAGATCACAGTGACTTTATCAGTATCCATATTGCCAGTAAGCTCTGACGTTAATAATAAGTGCTGTGATCCAACACTTAAAACTCGTTCGTAACTAGGAAATTTCATAATTAAATTCGTGATCGGAATTGCGCGCGCTGAAACATCAGCGCCAAAAAACATCGAAGTATTTCTTTTCTGACTAAGTTCATCAAAAATGCGCAGCTCATCGTTGGGTTCGCTAAATAATCTCATTAAAGACAGTCTAGCATTAAAGGGGTAAAGCAAAATGCTCCAGATTGTAGAAAATTTAGATTTTTCCCAAGAGCGTTGGCTTGTTATTTTTAAATTAATAACTTCGATACCGTCGGATTCAGAATTTTCAAGATGTTTAATATCAAATCCTGTTTTTAACGACGGCGATTCGATTTTTAAATCAGACACACTTTGTGGGCTGTGTTTATCAAATTTATAAATAATTGAGCTTTGTGTTTCTGCCACCTTTTTTTCACCAAACAACAGGCCAATCCGATTTTGGTATCTATCGCTTTCTGTTTGGATGTTTTCACCAACATCTGTGAACAATAAAAAATCCTGACGTGTTTGCTTGGCCTCGTCTGTAATCGAAGCTACAGTGCCAGATCCCAGTGAAAAAACCGTATGAATATTTTCAGACAAGCGATAGTCGTAAAAAAAAGTGCTGCGCGAATTTTTAGAATTAAATAATTGAAATTGAAATTGCGAAACATAAAATGCATAAATTAAAAACGAAATAATAAGGAAGGTGATCAGGCTTAAAAATCTATTCATGATCGATCCGATACAGCGCCATGTTGTAATCTGGAAACTTTAACACAGTTGTTTTCTGTGCTTGGCTAAGCCAC
>JAYTMM010000017.1:0-10731 GCA_043728555.1 Pseudobdellovibrionaceae bacterium | reverse complement strand
CGAATTTCACTTTTTAAGATCGCAGATAACACCCGATCATGAAATAATTGCCCCGCGCGAATTCCCCGCACTGACCACAACATATTATTTAAATACACTGTGATCAACGTGAACACACCCAACAAACCGTAAATTAAAACCAAATTTAAAGGCGAAACAATATTTTTACCTGCCTGAGTTAACCACGCCCTTTGCAACAGCGGCGTCGATACAAAAACGATAGCACTGAAAAATAATCCGAATAAAACCCACGAACTATTTTTTGAATATCCACCCAAAGATTTTAAATAATCCCAATACACTGATGTTTTTACCGAGCCCACAGCGCGGTCTTCGTCGACAGTGACGCGAGATACAGATTCTATGTCTAAAGACTTAATGCCACTGTCGACGACAGCTACGACTAAGCTTGAGGGTTTCATTTCCAGCTCGTCAGTTTTATTTTTATTTTCTAATTCAATAAAATTTCTGAATGATTCAGACGAATTTAATAATTCATCAAAGCTTGCGAATTGATATTGATTGTTTTCTGTCAAAAATAAAATACGATCAAATTTTTTCAGATGTGCAATTCTGTGTGTTGCACAAATCACAGTTTTACTTTTCCAATGTTCAAAAATAAGATGCTCACACAGCAAATCTTCGGTCCGCGGATCAACGGCCGACAATGGATCATCCAATAAAATCAAATCTGATTTTGATAAAATTGCACGCGCCAGACTGACACGTTGTTTTTGCCCACCCGAAAGATTTACTCCTTTTTCGCCAATTTCTGTATTTAATCCAGCTGGTAAAATCGAAATATCTGCCTGTAAACACGATAATTGCAAAGCCAGTTGCAATTCTGAATCATTCACATTTTCAGCACCAAAAATTAAATTCTCGCGCAGTGATGAATTCACAATATAAGCTTCTTGGGAAACCAATGATTTTTTCCAAGACAAAGGATATGCTATCGATCCACTTGATAATGGATATTCAGATAAAAATAAATTCAGCAATGTTGATTTACCAGAGCCGACAGCGCCAACGATGGCAACTGATTCGCCTTTGTTAATTTCAAAAGATAAATTTTTAAAAATTTGATTTTCACCAAATTGAAAATTTAAATTTCGAACAGTACATTTCTCAGTTTGTTGATTTAAAATAATATCTGTCGGTTGAATTTCTGATTTTAAAAAAGCAGCGATCCGGTCGCCGCTGACAAAAATATTAATAAATCGACTGATAAAACGCGACAGCCCACCAAATTGCGACTCCATCAAAGAAAAAATCGAAACACATGTTAATACCACTGATAACGAAATTTCAAATCCACGCAGATAATGCGTAAACAACGCTGTAAATAAAACAACCGTTGATATCGAGGCATAAATTAAACCCCAAGCAATTTCTGACTGCGCCAATTGTCTGCGTGATTTAATTTCAAGGTCTCGTACAGCTGAAACTTCGGCTTGAATGCTTTTTTCCCAGCTGAAATATTTAACGACGCGAATAGCATTTAAAACTTGAGTCATCAACGTCATCCGTCGATCTCGGTGCGCCATCATGTCTTCTTCGAGGTGCATAAATTTTTTCGCAATTTTTTGCGTTAATGGCACAAGGATCGCCATCACTACAAGTGCTGGCATTGCAGATAATCCGATATAATAAAATAATAATCCTGAACATCCCACCAACAATAAAACAGCATTCGACAAATCAATGGTCGTGATCGCAGCGTCGCCGATAGCATCCGCATCCGAGCTCATGAAATTCACGATGTCGCCGATTTGATATTTTTGTTTAGAAACATTGGACATTTTCAATGAATGTGAAAATATTTTTTTATTTACGCTGTTACATGCCAGCTGAAAAAAATTTAATGTTTTATAAAAATAATGCTGAATCAAAATACCATGGCCAGCTCCACATAAACCAAAACCAAATGCCAAGGCAACCATCACCCACAAATTCGCAGATTCAATGTGCTGCAGGCGATTCATGAATTGATTCATCAATACGGGTGTTGCAAATGAAAACAGACTTGCGATCAATTGAAAACCAACACACGACCAAATCACACCACTGGCTGCCTTAAAGTGTGAAACAAAAATACTGCGACCGTTGGACCAATCCACTTTTGAATCATCAAATAAAATGTTTTTGTTTTTGTGATCGTAAACGCTGAGTGAATCCGGCAACTGAATAATGTCAGTGGCTTCAATAGTGCGAGTGCGAGCTATGCGAATTAAAAAATTCGCATCAGAAAATAAAATTCGTTTGAAAAATGACATCCCGAAAGGATGTCAGAGACTATAAACTGTGGTCAATATCTGGTTTCGTTGTCGCAGGAAAAGGAATAACATTATCTTTGTCATTAATTTTAACAGCGAAACCCAGACCCGTTGACATCGATTTGATCGATGTATTTGGATTTTGCACAACACGGCTTTGTAATTTTAAAAATATAGGTTCACGAATCGCCAAGTGGTTGTCTTGTAAAACACATTGACGTGCGATTTTATGATTCATGTTAATTGCGATCGGAGCTTTTACATTCGCCGTCATCTGAGTTGGATCGTCAGGAATTGTGATGATGCTCATGAATGTTGGTTTTTGATCTGCAGTTAATTTTAATAATTCATTTTCATTTTTTGTTAATGAAACATTGTAATACTGACCGAAAATTTCAGGCTCTAAAACAGGAAATGCAATCGAAGGTAATTCACAACTTTGTAACCACGCAAAAATATCGTCATTGGGATCGTCCAATAAAACAAACTGACGTAGATCTTGAAAACCTAAAAGACCTTCTGGAAATGTAAAAACATCATCAGAATTAAAATCAAGTTGTCCGAAACGAGTTGTGTTTATGATCACGCTTTACCCCTCAGTAAGTGTTATCCACGGTTTTTCAACAGAGCTTTCCACACAAAAAATGCATATATGCTCTTATTTAAGACAATGATAGATCTTAAATGGTTAATTTAATACTGGACTTAAATCGAGGTTCGTTCAATTTTTTTATGCTTATAACGCGGGTCGCGCAGATATTTTTAAGAAATCCCTAAAATTTCAATCTGTAGAAATTGGATTTTAAAGCTAGGGAGTTTCCGGTTTAAATAATTTAGATATGTTTTTGACTTTATCTTGGCTGACTTGAACAGACTGTTGGTTCTGGTCTTGGATGGCCATATAAACTTCTTCACGGTGTATTTTTGTGTCTTTAGGGGCTTCAATTCCTATTCGGACTTGCTTGCCTTTGATTTGCACCACACGAATCTTGATATGATCGTCGATGGCGATGCTTTCTCCTAACTTCCTTGTAAGTACGAGCATAACTTTGAACTCCTTGTTCTAAACGCTGTATCGGTTTTGTTATGTGCGAACTTTAATTATTTGTTACACCGACCAAAGTCAAGACTGCATTCACGCTTAGAATTTTCAAAACACCATTCAGAGCTAAATATTTTTTGTTAAAATCTGTTATTGTCTGAAATACCTCAGCAATAAAGATAAAAGTGCCACTCGCAGCATTCAACATCCTTGAAAACCTTTTTCCGTTGCAAGCAGCCCGTATCCCAGTCACAAGTCCATGGGCCGATGTACATGTTGGCAACCTGAAAGAGTCATTAAATCCTGTTAAATTTTAAAATGTGAACAAATAACGATAATAAGTAAAATAATTTTTAAAACCATTATAGTGATCACTAAAACTTGTCGAATAGATTCATAGTGGTGAATCATTCCGGACCTAATTCCTTTCTCGGAACTAAGGTCCTTCAAAAGCGAATACTGCGAGCAGCACTATTCGCTTTTGCTTTTTTTGTGCCACAGGTTATTTTTTTAGAATTCTATTTTTGGAATTTACTTTAAAAAATCCAGCAAACTTAATTGCGACATTTTGCCTGATGTTTCGAGTGTGCCTTTTAATGTTGAATCGGCTTTTGATAAATTCGAAAGTGTTTCAAAAGCATCGGCATCTTCGATCAATGAATTTTGTGATTTGTTTTCGATAACTTGTTTTTGAATGCCTTCTTGAGTTGCGTTCATTTGACTGAGGCGACCACCGACTTCTGCGCGGGCCATGTTGATTTGATTCATTGCTCCGTCTAAAGGTTCTAAGGCTTCTTGAATTGCGATTTTATCATTCGTGCGCAGAGCAACTTCAAGCCCCGTCATCAGCGAAAAAACATTTACGCCGTTACTGCCTGTGACCGGATCAGAATTTGAATTTAATTGAATACGTTCAGTACCGCTGACATTCGCAGGGCCACGGGTTTCAATCGTGTTCTGTAAATTTTCGTCCTGCTGAAATTGTTTTTCAATTGTATTTAATTTAAAAGCTTGCAGTTCTTCAAGTGTTTTTGGAACTTCCCAATCACGTTTGATTGTTTGTTGAAAAGCCAAATCTTGGCCCAAGAAAACTTGCGATCCGGCCAAATTCATTGGTAAAAATTGTTCCCGGTGATTTTGAATTTGCACCTGAGCCGCATCGCCACGGTAACTGCCGTCTTTGGCGAATGGCGGAGCTTCGGTTTTATATCCACCAAATAAATAGCGTTCGCCGGAAGTGCGATTCGACATTTCAAGAACTGAATTTGAAATTTGCGAAATTTCTTCGGCGATCATTGCGCGTGGTAAACCACCATTGGTGTCTGTGGCTCCTTGCAAAGCAAGTTCTTTGGCGCGAACGATGGCTTCATTTAATTGTGACAATGTGGATTCTGTGGATTCAAGAAAAGTTTTTGCGTGTTCGATGTCTTTGTCGTATTGATTTAAATTTTTAAGATCTGTACGGTTTTCTAAAATTTTTGCTGCTCCGATTGGATCATCGGAAGGCTTTGAAATTTTTTTCATCGTCGACGCTTGGTTTTGTAATGTCTGAATATTTGATCGGCTTTTTTGAATGTTGCCCAGAATCTGATTTTGATTCATTTTATCTGACACGCGCATAGATTAATCCTCTACATTCTTTTCAGATTTAAAACAGTGTCAAACATTTCATCCGCCACACGAATCATACGTGCCGAGGCTTCAAATGATTTTTGAAATTCAATCATCTTTGAAGCTTCTTCATCCAGATTAACTCCACTGATGCTTTCACGTGTATTTTTTAATTGATCTAAAGTGCTTTTTTGTGATTCCAAAGACGTATTCACGCCCTTCGTTGCCAAACCAATTTCACCGACTTTAGAATTATAAAAATTATCAAACGTATATTGGCCATCACCCATGACTTTTTGAAATTGTAAATTCTGAAGCACTTGCGCAACGTTATTATCACCCGGAGAATTGGGTTGCGAAGCCGCAGCGATAAGTCCGACGTCTTTTTGTATGTCTTTATTTAATGACATTGTTTCAATCGAAAAGCCTGCAGGATGTGACATATCAAAAAACTGAACGCCCTGCCCGTTGTAACGATCATAACCTTCTTGGTGAACTTTATTCACTTCGTTTGCGATATTGTAAGCCATGTCTTCAAGATGTTGACCTAATTGACTGATTTCACCTTTGGGACTGACGACACCCAACGATGCGCCCAACGAACCACCTGTGAACTGATCAGTCACATCGAATGCAGTTCCACCTTTGCTTAAATCATACATCACACGCGGACCTTCGGATTCGCTGGGTGTAGTGTAAATTCGTGTTGCTGTTGTACCCGCAACTAAAACTGCAGTTTTACCCGCGGTGATATTGATCATGCCTTGTGGATCTTCGGCATAACTAATATTCATTTTTTCAGATAATTTTTTAACTAATAAATCACGACGATCACGTTCATCGTTGGCCGAAGCTCCGGTGATTTCGACGTTCACAATTTTTTCGTTTAATTGCGCAATTTCTTTTCCGTACGCATTCACTTCGTCAAGACCGGCTTCAATGGATTTTGCAACTCCGCTGGCTGCGCCGTCGATTTGTTTTTTTGCAGATTGTAATTGGCCAATTAAACTTTGCGCGGCTTCGCGAACTTGCGTGCGCGGCACAGCGCTTTCTGGATTATTTGCAAGATCACGAAATGAATTAAAAAATTTTGAAATCGACGCATTGATACCATCAACGTTTTGTTCGTTGATCACATTTTCTAAACCACCCAATGCGTTCGCTTTAGAATCTAAAAACGAAAATGTTGAACCTTCTTGTTCGATTTGCTTTTCAAGCCAAGGATTATTAACACGATTGATACCACCCAACTGCGCACCAGTACCTGATCTGTAACGACCTTCATCGATTGCAGGGTTCGTCACAATATCTGCGCGCTGACGCGAATATCCTTCAGTGGATTTATTAGCAATATTATGCGACGTCGTGTTCAAAGCCGTTTGGCTAAGCATCATTCCCCGTCGTCCCATGTCTAATAAGCTGCTGATTTTTGCCATTTACAGTTACGCTTCCTTACGAACAAGGTGGCCCGATTTTTCATGGCCCTGTTTATATTTGCCTTTGTTCTGATACGTTTTTTGACCCATCAAAGTGTCTTTGAAACTGTTCATCGCCGAATTTACATTTTTCAAAGCTGATTCAGCAAACTGCGCATTCGATTGATTTAATTCTGTTAATCTTTTAATTATCAGCTCAAGAGCCGAATGAAAAGTACGTAATTTATCAGCTTGTGCACCACCAATTTTTTGTGCGATTTCAAGTAATCTGATTTTTTGGGTATCAAGACCTAATGCGATTGATAGCTCTGTTGCGTAATTTACGCGTAGGCCATCTAAAGATTTTATTTTATAAAGCAAATCTTCTTTCAGTAAATTATTTGCATTTAATTTGTCGATGTCTGTCGAAATTAAAAGTTCTTTTTCTTTACGAACACAATCTAATAATAAACGATAATTTTTTGTCAGCTCGTCTAAATGAATAACAAGCTTTTCAAAAGATTTTTCGATGACATTGTTTTTTTGAGGAGTGAATGCTGTTGTTGTCATTGGTCTCTTCCTTAAGAACTTTTTTTAATCTTCGGAATCCATTCTGAAGATTATTTGATAACCGGTACTCTTTGAAAATAATTAATCGTTACTTGTTGCTCCAGCGCCGCCGAACATCATAGCGTCTTCGACCATGCGATCAGCAACGGCCTTGGCGTCAACTTTGTATTTGCCCTCATCAATTAATTTTCTAAATTTTTCAACCTTAGCATGATCAATATCTGGTGCTGACATTGCTAATTCTTTGATGTCGCGAGCGTCTTGAGCGCGTGATGAAAATTCCATTTTGACGGCGTCATTTTCGCCTTTATTTGAAACATCTTTTATTTTATCAGCTTGCGAAGTTTTTGCGTCGTTTTGCAAACCGCTCACGGGACTATTTTGTTTTGCTTTATCTAATTTACCAGACGCATCTGTTAAATTTAAATTTTGTCCGACTTTGTTGTGAGTAATTTTCATAAACCCTCTTTTTTAAAAAACTAGTATTTTGAATCCTAAATTAACTTTTCGCTTTAATTATCGTACCATAACAAAACGTTTTTCTGAATCATTATGAGACAGATTTTTTAATCGTCCAAAACAAAGGGCTAGTCCCATCGGCTTTTCCGAGGTTGTCGCCGGCGCGAATTTGGTCACCTTGTGACAAATGTCGTGTCTGTTCGGTTGCGCCACCTTGTATCACAATGAGACTTTCAAGCCCATTGTCGTGTTTTATTCGATATGACGTTTGATCGTTATCCATCTGATTTTTATTTTGCAAAGTGCCGGCCCAAGGTGATGCGACATCAACCCAAGGCGAGGATACGTCGATATTTTTATTATCAGAGCTTTGCGGATGAATTTTATAAGTCTGTTCATTCGCATTCGGCATTTTTAACATTTTCGTCGATTCTTTGAATTCAATGGGGCCAACAGGTTTTTCTAAAGTTTGATCTTTAGTTCCGAATTTTTCTGACAGCTGTTTAAAAATCATATCTGAAATTCCAAAGCCACCGCGCTTGTTCCATTCACCACTATATTGATCATCTAACTGATCTTGAAAAATTTCTTCGGCGTTATTTTTTTTCAGTAAACCACCTTCTGGCAAAGTGGCTTTCATTTGTTTCATCATTTCTTTGATGAAATGTTTCTCGTACATATCAGACACTTCACGCAATTTTGCGTCAGTGACTTTTTGATCTTTTTTAAAATCCATTGATTTCGTTAAATCAATACCGGGTGAGCTGATCGGAGAATTAAAAAGTTTCGAAATATCTGCCATATTACAATGTCTCCAGTTCTCCGTGAAGTGCACCTGCGGCTTTGATCGAATGCAATATTGAAATTAAATCTTTCGGCGAAACGCCCAATTTATTTAAGGCTTGCACCAAATCGCCAACGTTTGCGCCCGAATCAAGAACCGTGATTTTATCATCAACAGATATTGTTTTTTTTGTTTTCTCGTCGGTGACTTTTAAATTCATGTTGCCGTGGCTAAGACCTACTTTTGAAATTTTGACTTTTTCACCTATGACAATGGTTCCTGTTTTTTCGTTAATCACAACACGGGCTTTTTGATCGGGATTGATTTCAATCGCTTCGATCGTCGCCATTAATTCGACGCCTTTGTTTTCGTAAGCAGGTGGCGTAATAATATCAACAGTACCGGCGTCTTTAGCCGATGCGAATTGACCGCCTAATTCTTTGTTGATTGTTAAAATCGTACGCGCAGCCGTTGTAAAATCTGGATTATGCAAAGTCATGCGATACATTTTGCGTGAAGAAAAATCGGCCTGAATATCTTTTTCAATAATTGCACCGCCAGAGACTGAGCCTACTGTCGTATGAATATCTTTGCCATCACCCAAAACTGATAATGTACCTTGAGCGACAGCATAAATTTGATCGTTCGCTGCGCGCAAAGGCGATTGCAAAAGTGTACCACCCACAAGCGATGTGGCATCACCGACCGAGCTGACGGTCACATCCAACGGATTACCTGCTTTTGCAAACGCCGGAAGGCTGGCTGTAATAATAACTGCGGCTACATTTTTACTTGAGATCTGTGTTTGATCCAATTTAACGCCCATTTTTTCAATGAGCCTTGCGAATGATTTACTGGTGAATTCAGCTTGTGAATCGCCCGTACCCTTTAGGCCCACAACCAATCCGTAACCGATCAATTGATTTTCGCGGACACCACGAATACTGGCGATGTCTTTTAATCGCGCGGCCTGCGAAACAGAGCTTAAAAGAATTGTGATTAATAAAATATTTTTTGCGTTCATCATTTTAGATTCCTATTTCGTTTCAGTTTTTTTCATATGAATAATATCGTATTGGGCTTCAAATATTTTATTTGAACTCAGTGACTGATCATCAAAATCTTCAGGTCTGACCAGACCTGTGGCAATCACCTTGTACGGTCGTTTTTTAATATTTAAATACTGCTGGCCAACGACACGAAACATTCCGTCTGGTGTTTTTTCAACAATTTTTGAAGGAATCAATTGAATATCTTTCAGATCAATTTTTTCTTCTTTTTCTGGTTTCTTTGCAGCTTCAGCAGGTGCTTTTTTATCATTCGGATTATTAGCAATTGCTGCTGGCGCACGATTTTTAATTCGTTCTTCGGCCATTGCTTGTGCCATTGAATCTGATCGCGCTTCGCCGTTGACCAAAATGTGTTGTTTTTCAGTTTCAATATCAGCCAGCCGTTGTTTTTCTGTAGATTCTTTTTTTTCAATTTCGTCAGCAGCCTTTTTTTGTTCTTCCAGTTCTTTTAATAAATCTTGGATTGTGCCAACTTTCATTTCGATTTGTTTCAACGCAGAACCTTCGATTTTAATTTGTGTCGGATCACCCGCGCGGCGCTGTTTATTTTGTGCGAATAAATAACTGGTCTGACCTTCCATCACCCACAGTGAACCGGCACCTGATTGCAAATCAGATTCATCTTCCATGCGTTGACGAGTCATGCGTTTATATTCACGGTCTGTGGCCGGAGCCATATTCGCGTTATCAGAATATTTTGTCAGTGGTTCTGATTCAGGCTCATCTGTTTTTTTCGTTTCGGCAACAGCAACCGGAGCGGTTGGCGCTGGCGCCGTAACAACTGGCGGAGCTTCTTCAGGATTTGACCCAAAGAATCCCTTTATAGTTGCACAACCTGAAAAAAATAAAATCACTGCAACAAAATAAATAACTTTCATATCTAATCCTTTACGCATCTGACTGCTCAATTTAACTATTCAATCTTAACTAAACCGCGATCAACAATCGTTGCCGCAAACATTTTTAATGAATCCATATTTTTAACTTTAATCACATCGCCTACAGAACCAGCCTCTTCAACAATTGCAGAAATTGAAATATCAAATTGGCCTTTACCAAAAATGGCTTTGACGATTTGGCCTTTTTTCATAATTGTTTCTTTTTTCAAATCCCGAAATGATAAAATTTGCCCCGCCGTTAAAAAACGACTGGCTTGCATACCAATAATATTTTTGGCATCAATCACAGCATCCATTTGATTTTGAATTAATCTTTTTTCAACTGTGATCATGTCTTCGGTAATGACTTCACCGACCTTGACGGAACGATTGAGCACAGCAGTTTGTGCGTGTTTTTTAATTTCAGCTGTGATCCAACCTTTGCGCTCGGCTTGTGAATCTGAATACACCGGAATCATAACTGTATTTTTATTTAAATCCACGTTTAAATCCACCGACCAATCCGATGGTAAATTTTGCGGAACAGAATTGATTTGAATTTGATATTCACAATTTGCACAACGTGATAACAATTGATTTTTAATTTTTCGTTCCAGCTCCATACG
>JAYTMM010000016.1:0-20882 GCA_043728555.1 Pseudobdellovibrionaceae bacterium | reverse complement strand
AATTGGTCCACAAGAATGCGGAGTTCTGATTCTAAAAATTCGATGGGGATCTTAGATTTCACGTCTTCGTATTTTTTTGCGAGCATCGTCACGTCAGCGCGCATTTGTTCTTCTTTTTGTAGTATTCGAGTCGTATCTACTTTTTTAATTTTTTCTTCTTCGATTTGCGTCTTTAAAGTATCGGCTGCTTGACGTATTAAGTGACCATCATTAAATAAAGTTGCGTAATATATGCCTGCAAGCAATGCGCCGAATAAGGCTAGCCTACCTGTTGAAAAGTCTGCTACTAAAGTCATAAATTTATTAATGGCTGACTGATTCACTGTTTCACCTCGGTAACTATAGGCAGTACAGCAGAGTCTGAAAACTGAGCCTTCATAGCAAACAGCTTAATTGGAATTTGTATCGTTGGAGTTGGTTGCTTTAAATCTATCGACAAAACGATTACATCTTTTAAGAAATTAACAGAGGCCAGTTTAATATTAAAATCGTTGATCTCTTTTTCTGAATCAGCTTCGCCTTTAATTTCAATTTGCAAGCCATCCACTTTAAGACTGGTTAACCAAACATTCGAAGGTATAAGTTCTTTGATCTTTTTTAATAATGTCACTGACAAAATTCGCTCGTTCTGTATTTTTTGTAAAAAATCGGTTTGTCTGTTTAATCGAATGCGGTCTTTTTCGTATTTTTCAATTTCTATTTTCAAAGCTTCTTTTTTTTGATTAAATGTTGATAGTTCTGTGAATTCAGTTTGAAGAACATTACGCTCCTCGGTCAGCTTAGGGATCATGTATTGTTCAAAACCAAATAGCGCTAATACTCCCAACATCATCACTAGAAATTTTTTAACAAAAACGACTTGAACACTTTTCTGGTCGTCCATTTGCTGAAGAATTTCAGAACTGTTGGCTCCAAATGATTTAAGTAGATTTATTCGTATCACGAATCGCCCACTTCACGTAACGCAAGCCCTATCGGAACTGCTAAAAAGGGCCTGATCTGATCGATATAATTCGCAGTCAATTTTTTGTGACCAGGTTTAACTTTAATCATCGGATCTAAAACTTCAAAATTTATTTTTAGAACATCCGTCAAATGATCAATCAGACCAGCTGTTAAACTGGCTCCGCCCGTATAGAAAACTTTAGATAGATACAAATCGGCACTGGATGCCGAATAAAAATCGATACTGTTTCTGATTTCTTCAGTCACAAAATCCAAGGCCATATTCATGTACGTGCGAGTATTTTCAGGAACTTCTGTCTGTGTGCTTTGCGCCAACTTCAAGCCTTCAGCCTCTTCAAGAGTAACTCCCATGTTTTTTGAAATTTCATTCGTGAAATGAAACCCGCCCACAGGAATATCGCGTGCAAAAATAACTTCACCCTGATAAATAACGACAAATTGTGTCGAGTTTGATCCGAAATTAAAAAGTCCAATGGGTTCATTAAATTTTCCGTAATTAAATTCAAAGACATTCGCCAAAGCCAAACAACTGACATCAATAATTGAAGTTTTTAAATCTGCATAGGCCGAAACTTCGAGGTATTTATTGATTGATTCATTTTGACCAGCGACGATTAAAACATCCATTTGATCCGCACTGGTAGAGAACGGCAGAACGTGATATTCGAGTGTGACTTGCGAGATATCAAACGGCAAATACTGTTGCGCTTCGTATTTAATTTGTTCTTTCAAAGTTTTTA
Source organism: Pseudobdellovibrionaceae bacterium (assembly GCA_043728555.1). Lineage (GTDB taxonomy): Bacteria > Bdellovibrionota > Bdellovibrionia > Bdellovibrionales > Bdellovibrionaceae > Pseudobdellovibrio. Next base: position 19,176 of record JAYTMM010000016.1, on the reverse strand, counting down.
AGTCTGTTTTGGGCATCGTAATTTTTTTGACGATTGCAGAAGCGCCCCACATGCCGATGCAGGCATTTTTTCTGGAAAATTTTTGTTCTTTATGCAAAGCCTTCACGGATTCGCCGATTAAAAATGTATCGGTCAAATCACCGTTTGAAATACCTGCAGAGGGCGTTTGGACGAATGCAAAATTTTCCAAGGTTGCAATTCCCTTGGATACACTGACTTCTGCAAGTTTGATCGAGCTTGATCCCAGATCAAGGCCGATTGTTTTCTTAGATGTAAAAAACATAGTTGTGGTACACGTCTCCTAAGCGATATTATCTGCGCCTTGGACGAGTCCTGTCAAAGATCCGAACACATAAGTCTAGGAAAATTCTGCACTTTTTTCCAAAAATTACTTTTGAATTACTGCGATAGCGCCGGAAAGAACAAATCAATATACCAAAGTCCTACAGACTTTAGTCCAAGTAAATAAAGTACGGCACCGATCGCGATGAAAGGACCGAATGGAATCATCGTCTGCATTTTGTCTTTGATATTCATGTCTTTGTTATTTTTGTTTTTATAATACGACATTAACAAACCAACAAAGCTGCCCAAAACAGACGACGCCAGAATAATAAATGGAATCGATCGCCAGCCCAACATCGCACCTAACCACGCCAGTAACTTAATATCACCGCCGCCAAGGCCTTCACGTCCGGTGAAAACATAATACACATAAGCGACCAACCATAAAATTCCACCGCCGAAAAGAAAACCTAAAAATCCATCCAAAAAACTGCGCTCAGGATTTATCGCGGCACCAATCAAACCAATAACACAGCCACCTAAAGTTAAAACATCAGGTAAAATCATATGATCCCAGTCAATGAAACTGCCGATGACTAAACCAAAAACTAAAATTGTATATTCAATAGTTAAGAAACTGTTGCCGTAATAAAAATAAACTCCTGCAAATAAACAAGCCGTTAAAAATTCTACGAATGGATATCGCAAAGAAAATTTTTCTGAACATTGACTGCATTTTCCACGCAGAAAAAAATAGGCAAACAGTGGAATATTTTGATACCAGGGAATTAATGTTTTACATTTTTGGCAATGACTACGACCCCATAAAGATTCGCCCAAAGGGTATCTGTAAATCACAACATTGGCGAAACTGCCAAAACAAGCACCCAGTAAAAATAGAAATAATACATTGAGTTCGAAAATTTCTGACAATTTGAATCCCTTAGTTAGTCTTTTGTTTAAATAATTTCTTTTTTTCTAAAAGCAACGGATGACAAAAATAATAAAAACAAAATCCAACCAAAGCAATGCGACCACGACCACAAAATATCATTCAAATTTAAATCTGCTCGAATAAAATGATAGTTTTTCCAGTTAAAAGCATAAAAATTAGGAATCAGATAATCTAAACCACGAGCTAAATAAATCAATGCGGTGTTATCTAATTTTTTTGCAAAATATTGTAAATCTGGGATCGAATACGCCATCATCCAATAGGCCATTGTAATCACAAAACCAAACATCGCACGAGCCAAAACACTGCATAAAATACCAAAACTGGTGATCACGATCGATTTTAATAAAATAGTTCCGATGCTGACAAACAACGTTAATGCGTATGCATTTTTTTCTAAGAATGAAAATAAAACGGCACCCAAAACAGTTGTTAAAATTAAATTTAATAAAACAAGGCTACCTAAATACCCCACCAACAAATGCCAACGCGGAATGGGTCGGGCCAATAAAACCAAAATCGTTTTTCGATCTATATCACGGTACAATGCGTGTGTTGAAATAAACGCTGCAATTAATAAGGTCGAAATTTCAAGACCGGCCAGACCGAAATCAAAAATCAATCGCTGATGTTCAACGAAACTGAGCGATCCCAACAAATAACTGAGCCCGATATAAAAAAAAGACAAAAATACAACGACGTGAAAAAATTTAAGCCTGAGCCATTCTTGAGTATTTATAAGAATTAATCGCATCATACGTTGTAATCCACTTCAAGCTGACCCTTAAAAGATCGATATGCGCTTTCTAAGGTGCTAAAATTTTCTTTAAATTTGACGATACTGTCGCTATACAGCGTTTCGCCTTTGTGAACGATAATTAAATCATCGCAAAGTTCTTCGACGTCTTCAAGCAAGTGACTGCTCATCAACATTGTAATTTTTTGTGCCTTCAATGATTTTAAAATATCTTTAATTAAAATTCGACCATCGGGATCAAGGCCCGACATTGGTTCATCCAAAATTAAAAAATCTGGTTTTGCCAAAAGCGCTTGCGCGATACCAATCCGCTGAAGCATTCCCTTTGAATAATCTCGCAATTTTTTATCTTTGGCGTGTGATAATTTAACTTGTTCTAAAACTTCAAGGGCTCGTGGTTGAAAATTTTCATTGTTTAGGCCGGCCAGACTCCAGTGCAATTTTAAAAATTCGAGGCCTGATAAAAATTCTTGAAAATACGGGCGCTCAGGTAAAAAACCAATTCGTTTTTTTGATTCTAAAATATTTTGATCCTTAAAAAATTGAATTGATCCTGAATCACAAAAAATATATTCGAGCAAACATTTGATCGTTGTCGTTTTACCAGCGCCGTTGGGTCCGATAAAACCAACAAAACGTCCGGTTTGAATTTCAAAGCTCATTTCTTTCAGAACTTGAACAGGTTTTTTATAAAAATCCGTCCTGAATGATTTCGTAATTTTTGAAACTTTTAAAGCAGACATTTTAATCTCGTTATTTTATTTTTAATGTTTTATTCATTTCACGAACGGGATCATATTGTCTGGCCGTTGCTGGCATCAGCGCACCTTGCCCCATAATTTCTGAAATTGAGTTCACGGTGATATCATCACTTTGGATATCAATTAAATTTGACATCAATTCATGAGTTAATTTGGGATATTGATTATAAAATTCAGTTCTGACCACGATCGGATCATTCGGGATTGGCTCACTGATCCACAAGACTTTAAATTCAGATTTTTTGTTTTTAGAAAAGCGATTCCATGCTCCATGAAGGCCTTTTTCATCATCGGCAAAAACGGCGATCAAATCGACTTCACCAGATTCAAGTTTTTCAACAGATGCTGCGTGGCTGCCAGAAATGACAGCTTTTTTAAAAGTCTGATCATTCATTTTATTTTTTTGCAGGTAAACTTGAGGATACAAATACCCCGATGTTGAACCCGTATCAACGAACGCTATTTTTTTATTTTTAAAATCTGAAATTTTTCGAATAGAACTTTTTTTCAAAGCGACAATAGCCGAGTAATAATAGGGTCCGCTCCATGTTTTTTTCAGTAAAACTTTTAACTGCACATCATTTTCGGCCTGAACATAAGTCAAAGCAGATAAAAAAGCATAATCTACTTTTTTATTTTTTACGGCCTCGACAAGCCCACTGTAATTTTTTGAAATAAAAATTTGCACGGGAATATTTAAAGCCTTTTGAATTTTTTCACCCAATGCGACAGATTGTTTTTTGACGGCGTCGGGATTTCCACCCGGAATTAAGCCGATTGTAATCGATTTAGGAGTGGGCTCGTCTGTGATCTGTGCAAAACCAAACGAGCAGATTAAAATTAAGGATAAAAAAAATATTTTCATAGTCGAGCTTCACATCCTGCGAATTTTATTCGCTTCGAGTTTCACATCCTGTAAACCTTGTTTACTAAAATTCTAACGGACTCACTTCGAATCGTCCAGTCTTTGATTTTTCAAGGGCCAGAACAAAAGCTTCGGCGGCATCACTTTCGGTCAAGCATGGAATACTGTAATCGATGCACGCTCTACGAATTGCAAAACTGGCTTCAATCGCATGTCGACCGGCTGTTGTGTTCACAACAAATTGCACCTGTCCCGAACGGATTCGATCTACACAATGCGGACGACCTTCGTGAACTTTATTAAGACTTAAACACTGAAAACCTTTTTCATTCAAATAATCGGCAGTTCCGCGCGTCGCTGAAAAAGTATAGCCCATTGTTTTTAAATTATTTAAATAGGGCAGAAGTGGTTCTTTGTCTTTGTCACGAAGTGATAAAAAAACTTCACCTGAGGACGGTAAAACTAAATTCGTTGAAACAAAGGCTTTCACCAAGGCTTCAGAATATGTTTCTGCGCGGCCCATAGTTTCACCTGTTGATTTCATTTCAGGCCCCAGAATCGAATCCGATTCTGCAAATTTTTTAAATGGAAAAACTACGCCTTTGACACAGACTTTATTAAGATTTCGCCAATTATATTTTTTAAATTGCTCAGGCGTCGGACGCTGATTCATATGCGCCATGATTCCTAAATCAACCAATGGGATCCCTGTGGCTTTTGCTAAAAATGGAACTGATCTGGAACTACGCGGGTTCGCTTCAAGAATAAAAACCTGATCGTCCTTGATTGCTAATTGCAAATTCAAATGACCAATCACATTCATTCGCTCGGCCAACTGTGCAGACATTTTTTCAATTTTTTCTAAAGTTTCGGATTTTAATCTTTGTGGCGGCACAACGCCCATGCTGTCACCCGAGTGAACTCCGGCGGCTTCGATATGTTCGATGATTCCACCGCTGATGATCCAATCTGTGCCTTGATGTTCTCCGCGAATTAAATCGACGTCGACTTCAAGAGCACCAGATAAAAATTGATCCATCAAACACGGATTTTTTTCGCCAATGAAATCTTTGTGACGTTCAAAATAAGATTCAAGTTCGATTTTATTTTCGACGACTTCCATACGGCGCCCACCCAAAACATAACTGGGTCTGCAAATCATCGGATAACCTATCAAAGATTCTTTTTCAAGAGCTTCTTTGGTGCCACTGGCCATCGCTGAATTTGGAATCAATAAATTTAATTCTCTGCAAATTTCTGCGAATTTTTTTCGATCTTCTGCCAAATCAATCGCATCAAGATCTGAACCTAACAAATTATATCCCAGCTCAACCAAGGGTCTGGCCAAATTAATCGGAGTTTGCCCGCCCAATTGCGCAACAAAACCCGTGGGTTTTAAAATATCAAAAATTTCTGCAATATGTTCTTCGGTAAGTGGTTCAAAAAACAAACTGTCTGAGGTATCATAATCGGTCGAAACAGTTTCTGGGTTTGAATTAATCATTGCGACGTTATAATTTAATTTTTGTAGAGCTTTAACTCCGCGTACGCACGAATAATCAAATTCAATGCCTTGACCAATTCGATTCGGGCCACTGCCGATGACCGCAACGGTCTTATTATTTTTCTTAATTTGTGTCTGATCGGGATCTGACCAATAGGTCGAGTAAAAATAGGGGGTTTCTGATTTAAATTCACCCGCACAGGTATCGACCTGTAAAAATGCCGGACGAATTTCAAATTGATGTCTGAGTTTTTTTATTTCAAGTGCTGAAATAGTTTTTAATTTTGCCAACCGCGCATCTGTGAATCCAAAACGCTTTGCTTTTTGCAGAAGTTGCTTGGTTAAATCAGACAGCTTGAATTCATTTTCAAATTGCACGATGACTTCGATTTGTTCTAAGAACCACGGCGTGATCATTGTTAATTCTTGAATTTTTTCTAGGCTCATTCCGTTTCTGAAGGCTTGAAAAATATGCCAAATACGTTGACTGTTTGGATAAGAAATTTTTTCTAAATTAAAAATCACATCCGGAATTGATTCGGGATGCATTTCAAGAGCTGACAACGCTTTCATCAAAGATTCTTGTTGAGTGCGGCCCAAGGCCATCACTTCACCAACACTTTTCATTTGTGTTGTTAATAAATCACGCGATCCCTGAAATTTTTCAAAAGCAAAACGCGGAATTTTTGTGACGACATAATCCAAAGCTGGTTCGTAGCATGTGGGCGTTGTACGTGTGATATCATTTTTTAATTCATCCAACTGATAACCGATCGCCAACAGCGCTGCAATTTTTGCAATCGGAAAACCGGTTGCTTTACTGGCCAACGCCGAAGACCGTGATACGCGGGGATTCATTTCAATAACAACACGTTCATTTGTTTTTGGATGTGTTGCAAACTGAATATTCGCTCCGCCCGTTTCAACACCAACACGATTTAAAATTTTGTACGCTTCATCACGCATGGATTGATATTGCTGATCCGTCAAAGTTTGCTGTGGAGCCACCGTGATGCTATCGCCAGTATGAACTCCGCACGGATCGAAATTTTCAATCGAACACACGACAACAAATGTGCCGTTCGAATCACGCATGACTTCCAGTTCAAATTCTTTCCAACCTGTGATACTTTCTTCGACCAGAACTTCGGATGTAGGGCTTTCATGTAAAGCTTGTGCCAACATTTGACTGTATTCTTCGGGCGAATAAGCAACCCCGCCACCACCACCGCCCAATGTGTAATTCGGACGAAGAATAATTGGATAGCCAATAATTTCTGCGGCCTGCAGACCTTGTTCGAAATTTTTAACCATTTCACTTTTCGGATATTTTGCACCGAGTTCATCCAAGATACTGCGAAATTTTTCGCGATCTTCGGCAGCCTCGATCACAGTTGGTGTTGCGCCCAACATAAGTACATTGTGTTTTTTAAGAATTCCTTTTTTATCCAGATCTAAAGCAAGATTTAAAGCGGTCTGTCCACCAAGCGTTGGAATAATCGCATCAGGTTTTTCTTTTTCAATAATTTTTTCGATGTACGCCGTTTTAAGAGGTTCAATATATGTGCGCGTTGCTATTTCGGGATCGGTCATAATGGTCGCGGGATTTGAATTTACCAGAATGACTTCAAGACCTTCAGCCATTAACGCTTTACAAGCCTGCGTGCCTGAATAATCAAATTCGCACGCTTGTCCGATTTGTATCGGCCCGCTGCCAAGGATAAGAACTTTTTTTAAACTTTGTATTCGTGGCATTTAAAACCTCGTTTTTTTATAACTTATAGCCCCAATTTGATTAAAGACCCAATTTATTTTCGTTCGTGTAGATCATCTCGGGCTTAACGTGTTTGTACTGTTCAAATTTGTATCGCATCTTATTCAGACGCACTAAAAATTCTTTGTAATTCAAATCTGGATTTTTTCTAAAAATCGTCGTCTGATCCAAAATAAATTTTTGCGCAGATTCTGGATGAAAACAAAAACCTTTTAAATAATAGTTTTTATTTTCAACGGAAACTGTGCGAGCTTCGAAAAATTCTTTCTCGTCAAAACTGAAAATCATTTGATCGGCAACAACTGCGATTTTTTCATTTTTGTAGATATTTTTAATATGCATTTCGTTATTTTTAGTTTTGATATATTCAAATATAGAATGCTGATGGTTTTTTAAAATTTGAATTGTTTCCACATCGTCTTCGGTCATTCGCAATTCACGCTGCTGTTCACACACCATAACAGGTGTCTGCATGTACCCTTTGAGTGGACGGGTTAAAAAATACCAATCAAAAAATTGGCTCATGCGCAGCGGGTAATTCGGTTTATTTTCGTCTAATGTACCGGCATTATCAAAAAATTCTTTTTGAGCTAAGGCTAATTCATCCTTAAAAGCACTGCCTGTAAAATGCTGAATCAGTTTCTGATAGCAGTCTTCAAAGGTTAATAGATTGATCATTTGTTTTTCCGTTCTGATTTTTTTTGTTCATCACATTTATAAAATAATCAAATAACTGAACCGCATCATGTGGTCCGGGGTGACTTTCAGGATGATACTGAATACCCAGACAGTTTTTTGATTCAGAATAAAACCCCGCAACGGTTTGATCATTTAAATTAATATGGGTTACTTGAACATCTGCAGGCAAAGTTTTTTCATCCACAGCATAGCCGTGATTTTGGCTAGACATGTAGATTTTATTTAATAATAAATCTTTGATCGGGTGATTTGCTCCACGATGACCGAATTTTAATTTATAAGTTTTTGCTCCCAAAGCCAGCCCTAAAACTTGATGCCCCATACAAATGCCAAAGATCGGAATTTTTCCTAAAAAAAATTGAATTGTTTCAACAGCTTTTTCAACAGCGGATGGATCGCCAGGGCCATTTGTTAACATCAGCGCATCGGGGTTAAAATTCTGAATAGTATCAAAATGTGTACGTGATGAAAAAATTTTTATTTCCGAACACCGTAAAATCAATTCACGCAAAATATTCTCTTTACATCCAAAATCTAGAACTGCAACCTTTGGTCCCTTGGAATTTTGACCTTCGCGATGTTCAGTTTCTTTGCGGCTGGCTGCCCAGACCCAATCTGAATTTATTTTTTTTGTTTCAGAAATTAATTCACGTGCTTTAACTAATGCTACTTTTGAATTTTCAGCACTGACAACTGCGCCCCAAGGTGTTCCTTGGTTACGTAGCTTCATAGTTAATTTGCGCGTATCAATTTCAGTCAGTATCGGCACATTGTTTTTAACTAATAAATCTGCCCACGACGAATTTTTTTTCGACGACTGCATTTGTAAACACACAAAACCGTTGATCCAAATTTTTTTAGATTCCCAATCAGTCAAATCACTTCCGTAATTGCCCTGCATAGGCGCAGTCATGACAATAATTTGATTTAAATACGAAGGGTCTGTTGCAATTTCTTCGTAGCCCGAATGAGTCGTATTAAAAACGACTTCGCCGGCTTTGTCTGGAAAATTTTTATTAAATTTATTTAACCCTGATGTTTGCCCAGCATATCCAGCCCCTTCGTAAATATCGCCGTCTTCAAGAACTAAATAAATTTTCATATTAAAATCTCTCTGACTAATGTTTCACGCATAAAGGCTCCGTTTTCAACAAGCTGTAAAATGACAGAACGTGGGTCTTTCAAAACTTCTTTTTCAAGCTCGACACCGTAATTGATCGGACCGGGGTGCAAAATCAAACCGTCAGATTTAAAATGTTCTAATTTTTTTAAATTCAGACCAAATTTTTCGCGGTACTCAGAAATAAAATTGTCTTCACTGGTTAAACTGCTAGTCAGATCAATGTGACGTTCTTTTTGCACACGCAAACCGACAACCGCATCGGCCCATTTTAAACCCTGAGTCAGATCATCAAAAATTGTTATTTTCGAATTCACATTGACCGGAAGTAATTCCTTCGGTGCGCAATATCCGATATCGTAATTCATGATCGAACTTAATTGTAAATGCGAACCCACAACGCGCGAATGTTTAATATCACCAACGAATAATATTTTTTTATTTTTTAATGTGCCCCAGCGCTCAAACAAAGTGACCGCATCCAGCAACGTTTGTGTCGGATGCCCCTTCATACCCCAGCCCGCATTTAAAATTGGAACTGAAATTTGTTTTTGCAAAGAATTTAAATCCAAACTGTCAGGACATCTGATCACAAAAAAAAGTGGGCGCATGGCTTCCAGATTAAAAACGGTATCTTCCATCGTTTCGCCTTTTTCAAGACTGGTTCCGCTGGCTCCACCCAAAATCAAAGGATGCACTCCTGCGCGGGCGCAAGCGGCTTCGAAACTGAATCGGGTTCGGGTGCTGGCTTCAAAAAACAATAAAACGGCAATGCCTTTTAATTTTGACTCGTCTAAAGAATGCGCGTTGAACTTTTTTTTCAGTTCAATACATTTATAAAATAGTTGTGTAATTTTATTTTCGTTCAGATGAGACAATTCGATCAGTGAATTTTTGTCAGGCATTGATTGATAGGCTAACAAGACTACCGAATCAAAGTCAAAAATCGATTCCAACGAATTGATTTTTCTTCTGAAATGGAGTCTTGCGTTGTACCTACAGAAATCGCCACAAACCATGCTCTGCTAAGGATTTGATCATGCTGAATCACCTCAGACACATTTACAGTTGCAGTTTTGTCAGTTTTTATATTTTCAGAAGCCTGATTCAACTGCACCAGATAGCCCAGATCTGTTTTTTGAACGACGCGCTTGATTGAAATTTCATCGCCTGCATTTTTTTTAACTTTGTAAATAATGATGTCGCCAATCTGGGGCTCTGATTCGAAATATCCTGAAGGCATCCACGGAAAGCGCAATCCATAACTGAGCTGATTTGCCACGACGACATCCCCCGCAAGTAGCTGCGGCTGCAAAACGTTCGTCGGAATTCGATAAATTGAAATTAAAAAAAGTCGAACGAAAACAGACAAAAAAACTGCACTTAAAATCCATTTTAAGTTTGAAGAAAATTTCATATCCTTACGCTAATAAACTCGGATACAACTGTCATGCATTTTCCTGTTATTTCGGCCATCGATACGTCAAACCCACGGTTAACTGATTTTGATCGTAGCTATTTGCGGGCTTGATCGTCGAATAAAACCCTTGAAAACCTTTTGATGTATTCTGAATTGCAGACACAGAGGCCTCGAAGCGGATTCGATCTGAATAGCGATATTTATAGGTCAGTTTTTCTGTTTGATTAAGGTCAATTCGAGACCCTGATCCTTCAACCTGAGTCGAATTAAAACCAGACAAATCAATCGATGCATACTGTGTTTCATTCGCTGCCAGTTGCAATTGAAGACTGGATTTTTCAGTTAAAAATTTTGAATACCCAAATAATAATCCATACTGTGTGTAACGACTCGTCAATGAAGATTCAACAAGTGTAGGAATTGTATAATTGACAACATCAAAAAGTGGTTCTAGCGAATCACTTTTTTTATATACGGGGCCCACCCACATCAAATCATCACCCAAAGTCACATTCAAAACTGACGAAAGTGCAATTTGTTTTACAGGGTTATTATTTAAGTTTGCAAAATAACTGACAGCAGTTTGCACATCGAACATTGAACCCAGCTGTTGATTGATTTGCGCCAATACAAATAAATAATTTTGATCTGCTTTATTATTCGTTAAAATTTTACCAAGGCTTGTTAAATATTCGAATTCGATATTTTCCGTCAGTCGCAAGCTTTGGCCCCATCGGGGTGAAAACGAACTGGTTTGATAACTTGAATTTTTTGAATACCCTTGATAGCTCAGATCAATTCCAAAATTTGATGTTTTATTTTTTTTCTTTACCAAATCATAATCCAAAGCCAAATCGAATAAATATGTCAAATCACCAAGTTTACTGTTTTCGCGCAAAATATTATTGTCATAGGCCGATCGCAATCTGGCACTCAGATGAAATTTTTTATTTTTTTCTTGCAGCATCGAAATCAATGTCGGCAAAGTCTCCTGAAGCCATTTTGGTTTGTTTTTTTCAGCCAATGATTTTTCGTAACTTTCAATGGCCAAATCAAAATCTTCGCTCGTGGCTTGAAATTGCCCAATCCAATAATAAATTTCAGCTTTGCGTGGTGTATTTTTTTTCAATAATAAATTTGATAATTCAGCAATAGCCTTTTCATTCTGATCTAATTCATACAACGACCTTGCGCGCAAGATCCAAAAATCAGGGTTATTATTTAAATCAGAATGCTTTTCAGAATACGATAAAACATTTTTATGTTTCGACAAATTAAAGAGTGACTCAAGCAAACGCAATTGCATTTCCGAGTTTTTAGGATTCACTTTAAGCATCAACATTTCACTTGAGGCTTTTAATTTATAATCCTGGTTCGCTTCGGCGCAGTGATTGATCTGTTTTAAAATTTTTTCTTGATCGCTGAATTGTTTCGATTTCCAGACTGAAACCAAAATTGGTAATGCGTTCTGACAATCATCTTGTGAAATCAAATTTTCAGCGATGTCATAATCTTGATCTGAATAACATCGCGACGATACAAATACACAAATAAAAAGTGTCAGAATTATAAATCGAGCTGCGCCATCATGATGAAAATACATTAATACTATTTATTGGCATCGAAACCTATTGAGTCTCTGTATTTGGTGGCGTGGTCGATATAGGACTCGGCTGAATTATTTCTATTTCTTTTTTCTTACTATCATCGTGCTTTCTGTGCTCTTCATCTTGACGTCTTTTTTTCTTTATTTCCTCTGTAACTTCAGATTTTTTATCATCTTTGATCTCGCCAGAATCTTTTTCCTTTTTAGTTCCACTCTTTTTTTCGTCTGATTTTTCACTCGATTTTGAATCACCGCCACTGTCAGAGCGCGGTTGTTTTTCTTCTAATTTCGGAGGCTTGTCGTCTTTTTTCTCGTGTTCTTTATCAACGTTTACGAATCCGTTTTTTTGATCGTCGTTTTTTTGTTTTTCTACATCAGGCTTTGGAATATCTTTAACTTCAGGTTTTGCCGTTTGGCGATCCATTTGAACTGTTTGGTTTGCCTTTACAGATAAAAATTCTTTCACTTGATCATTCGCATCCAGTCGCCCCACCATCACGTTACCTTCGTGTGTTGTAATACGGCTTTCGCCTGATTTTTTTTCGTGCTCGGTTGTGAAAATAGTTCCGCGCACGCCGGCAACAACAACAGGTGTTTTCACATTGTATTTATTTATTTCATTGTCATATTTTTGTTTCACCGTCGATTTGATACGGCCCTCTGAAACTTCAAGACGCACATTTTTTTGATTTTCTTTGGGATTATAAATATATTCTTTGATTAATAATTTTGAATTTGGATACACATCAATAATATTTGTATCAACCATTACGATACGAACAATCGATTTGTCAGATGTCGTAACAGTGTCAGATTCAAAAACTTTGTCACCTTTTTTAAGTTCTGATTTTTTACCATCGGTGGTTTGAATTTCGGAATGCCCTTTTAACAAAGTAACAATCCCGTAACCTTTTGCAAAAATAAATGCTGGTAAAAATAAAACGATACAGAATACATTTGTCATAGACGTTTTCATGGTTAGCCTCTTTTGGTTATAAACAGTTTATCGGATGTTTCGATAACAAAAAACAGTCCTGCATGACAGTCTCAAATTAATACGCTCGCATACATAAGATTATGAAAAATCTGAAAATAGAGCTAATGAATCCCCATAAACAAACGTTCAGACCTGAACGTTAACGGATTGCAAATAAATGGCATGGATACCAATGTTTCTTCACAACTGAGCCATATCAACTGAGCCCGACCGACTAACAAGTCTTCGGGCACGAACCCCCAAAATCTGGAATCATGTGAATTAAATCTGTTGTCTCCCATCACGAAATATGATTTTTTGGGTACAGTGAATTCTTTTTCTTCATTTTGATCAAGTCCTATCGACTGATCAAAACGAACAATATATTTTTTTTCTGAATTGTCTTCTTCAAATTCTCCTGCGGCCATCATTGGTTCCAGATGATAAATTTGATCATTCACGGTTAAACTCATGCCTTTGGTTTTAATTTTGTCACCAGGTAAGCCAATTAAACGTTTAATAAAAAATACGTCACGATTTTCAGGATAACGAAACACAACAACGTCACCCCGCTTAGGCTGACTCCATTTTAAAAGCCAACCATCACCCATGGGCGGTTTCAATCCATAAGAAAATTTTTGAACTAGAATGTGATCGTGAATATATAAATTCGGAACCATGCTTTCAGAGGGAATCACAAAAGGTTCGTAAAAAAACCAACGCAATGAAAAAATAAGAATTATCGGCAGAAAAAAAAGCATCAAAGCCTGTGGCCATCTGCCCTGTTTGCCAATTTTTTTTCGTGGAAAATTCAATGCGATATTCACAAAAAAATCCACAAAAAATTATTGCGGAAAAGTATGACCAAAACGAGTCCAACGAATTGTAAATGGATTACAAATAATCGGAACGTACGGAATCATTTTGTCACAGCTGAGCCATACAAAACCAGCTTTACCCAGAATATTTTTCTTGGGCACAAAACCCCAATATCGTGAATCGTGTGAATTATTTCGATTGTCGCCCATCATAAATAAACTGTCTTCAGGCACGACCCATTCGCCGTTGCCAGAACTGCTGGTCATATCAGATTTTCGCATCATGATGCTGTGATTTGTAAAACCACCTTTTGAATTTTGCAATTTTTCTGTGAATTGAACATAATTTGATTTTGCGTCTTGGTAACCACCATCGCGGCCATTTAAATTTTCGTCGTTCAGCCAATCAAAATCATCCGTCGATTCAGGTGCTGTGCGTTCTTGTAAAACTCCGTTTACGTAGAGATTGCCATTCTCAACTTTGATTTTATCACCAGAAATACCAACCGCACGCTTTACAAAAAACGTGCTCATGTCGACGGGGTATTTAAAAACAATAATTTCGCCACGTTCTGGTTCGCGAAATTTAACCAACCAATTTTCAGTGAATGGCATACGAATTCCGTAAGTTAATTTATTCACAAACATGTGATCGTTAATTAATACCGTTGGTAATAACGACCCCGTCGGTACAACGTAAGCCTCAAGAAATAACCAGCGAATTGTTAACGCTGCAAGCACAGCCAGAATCATTGAACCTGGGTTATCGCCCGTCCAAAATGCTTTTGTGCGCGGGTCCCAGACTTTTTCAGGCTTGATATCTGTTTTTTTAGATTCTGATTTTTTAAATATATTCTCGAACATAAAATCCTTTTCTGATTCGATCAGGATTTTATGTCGCCTGAAAAAATCTACATTAATCTTCGATTTTCAAAATAGCCAAGAAAGCTTCTTGCGGCACATCGACAGATCCGATCTGTTTCATGCGCTTTTTGCCTTCTTTTTGCTTTTCTAACAACTTACGCTTACGAGATATGTCACCACCATAACACTTGGCGGTCACGTCTTTTTTGATAGCACTCAGCGTTTCGCGAGCAATGACTTTCGCTCCAATAGCCGCCTGTATGGCGACCTGAAATTGCTGACGTGGAATTAATTCACGCATTTTTTCAGTCAATAATCGACCCCGATTTTGCGCTTTCGATTTGTGAATAATTAACGACAACGCATCGACAGGTTCACCGTTAATTAAAATATCCATCTTAACCAATTCGGCTTCTTGAAAATCTAAAAATTCATATTCTAATGAAGCGTAACCTTTAGTGATCGATTTCAAACGATCATAAAAATCCATGACCATTTCATTCATCGGCAATTTATATTCGATGATGACTTTCTTTTCGTTCACATAATCCATTTTAATCTGAATACCACGTTTGTCTTCGCAAAGTTTTAAAAGCACACCGATATAATCTGTCGGCGTATGTAAAGTGACCTTAACATAAGGTTCTTCCATTTTTAAAATTTGAGTCTCGTCAGGCATGCCCGAAGGATTTTCAAGCATTAAAACTGTTCCGTCATTTTTTGTAATTCGATAAACAACCGTCGGAGCCGTCGTAATTAAATTTAAATTGAATTCACGCTCAAGACGTTCTTGAACAATCTCCATGTGCAACAAACCTAAAAATCCGCAGCGATAACCAAAACCCAATGCCAACGATTTTTCTTTTTCAAATGTTAACGATGAATCGTTCAAACACAGCTTATCCAAAGCGACTTTTAAATTCTCATATTCACTGGCAACGACAGGAAAAATTCCTGCAAAAACCATCGGTTTTACTTTTTGAAAACCAGGCAATGGTTCAGTGGCTGAATGTTTTGCGGATGTCACTGTGTCGCCGACTTTGACGTCTCGGATATCTTTGATTCCGCAAATCAAAAAACCAACTTCGCCCGAATCGATTTGTTCCAGTGGCAACGGAAATGGAGTGTATTTTCCCATTCGTAAAACTTCGTAATCACGATCGGTCGCCATAAATTTAATGCGATCACCTTTTTTAATGATTCCATCCATCATACGAACCAAAACGACAACGCCTTGATACGCATCAAACCAAGAATCAAAAATCAAAGCCCGCGGAGTCATATCGCGATTTGCTTTTGGTGGCGGGACTTTGACGATGACGGCTTCTAAAATTTCTTGGATGCCAATCATTTCTTTGGCTGACGCGTGAATAATTTCACTGCAATCAAGACCTACGGTATCTTCGATTTGTTTTCGGACACCTTCGGGATCTGCCGTTGGTAAATCAATTTTATTTAATACAGGAATAATTTCTAAATTATTTTCTAAAGCCAAATACACATTCGCCAGAGTTTGCGCTTCGACACCTTGGGCGGCATCAACAACTAAAATTGCACCTTCACAAGCCGCCAATGATCTGGAAACTTCGTAAGAAAAATCTACGTGCCCCGGAGTATCAATCAAATTAATTTGATATGTCAGACCATCAACAATTGATTTATACGTCAGACTGACAGTTTGTGCTTTGATCGTGATTCCGCGTTCGCGCTCGAGCTCCATGTTATCTAAAAACTGATTTTTTTGTTCACGATCTGACAACGCGCCTGTGAATGATAATAATGAATCGGCTAACGTTGATTTACCGTGGTCGATATGCGCGATGATTGAAAAATTTCTGATCAGTTTTGGATCCATAGTCGAGTTTTACATCCTTTGAGCGTTGCTCAACATTACTTACAAGCCTACTTACCAGCTTATTTACAAGCCTCGCGAAGTTGTTCAATTTTATTTACTTTTTCCCAAGTGAAGAAACCTTCGTTCAAGCGCTCTTCGCGGCCGAAATGTCCGTACGCTGACGTCGCAGAATAAATAGGTCGTAATAAATCAAATTCTTTAACAATACGCGCAGGGCGCAGATCCCAAACTTTACGAACTGCGGCCTCTAATTTTTCAGAACCTACAGAACTTGTTCCGTAATCTTCAACAGTGATACTGACAGGGTTTGCAACACCAATCGCATAAGCAATTTGAACCATACATTTTTCAGCAAGTCCCGCGGCCACAATATTTTTTGCCACATGACGTGCGGCATAGGCCGCAGATCTGTCAACTTTTGAAGGATCTTTACCAGAGAATGCTCCGCCGCCGTGGCCACCGTGACCACCATAAGTATCAACAATAATTTTACGACCTGTTAAGCCGGCATCGCCCATCGGGCCACCCGTTACAAAACGACCTGTTGGATTAATATGAAATTTTGTATTTTTATCAATCCATTGTTGCGGAATTGATTTTTTAAAAAGTTCTTCCATAATAAATTCATGAATTTCTTTTTGAGAAACTGATTCTGAATGTTGAGTTGACAAAACAATTGTATCAATACGTTTTGCTTTTCCATTTTCGTATTGAACCGAAACTTGTGATTTTGCATCGGGGCGCAACCAATTGACTTTGTTCGCTTTGCGAAGCGCTGATAAATCTTTAACTAATTTGTGCGACATCGATAATGTCAGCGGCATAAATTCTGCGGTTTCATTTGTCGCATAACCAAACATCAAACCTTGATCGCCCGCACCTTGATCGTCAGTTCCCGTTTCTTTAACGCCCATTGAAATATCTGGCGATTGCTGACCGACAGAAACCATCACAGCACATGTTTTGTGATCAAAGCCTTTGTCAGTATGATCATAACCAATTTTTTCAACAGTTTTACGCGCGACTTCTGAAAAATTAACTTTAGCTGTTGTTGTAATTTCACCAGCCACAACAATTAAACCTGTTGTTAATAAAGTTTCACACGCAACGCGACCCTTAGGGTCTTGTTCAAGAATTGCATCAAGAACAGCATCGCTGATTTGATCGGCCATTTTGTCCGGGTGCCCTTCAGAAACTGATTCGCTTGTGAAAATATAATTTTTCATTTTTTAAGTCCTTTTTTATGATGTGATGAAACAATGAAAAGTACCTTTTCAGAAGCCTGCGGTCAATGATTTGGTCGGCTAATTTATAGACGTAAATACGAGTCAAAATAGCTCGCTAATTAAGCTGTCTTTTGGCAATTTGCCGAATGGGCTTAGACTTTTTAGAACCAAGTCTTCATAATGAATTTTCAAGTTAAAGGAGAATTTTATGAAATTAATTTTAGGAGTTTTAATCATGTCAATATTGTCTGCATGCACCACATCGATCAAAGATTATCAAAATGAAAAACCCGCCTTGGTTTTAGAAAATTATCTGAACGGAAAAATGATTGCACATGGTTTATTTATGGACCGCTTTGGTAAAGTTAAAAAAAGATTCACAGTTTCCTTAGACACCACATGGGCTGGGAATGTCGGAACTTTAAAAGAAGATTTTGATTGGTCCGACGGCACAAAAACACAACGTGTTTGGACGATTACAAAAACTGGCGACGGAAAATATAAGGGCACGGCCGCCGATGTTGATGGTGATGCCCTCGGCGAAAGCGCCGGCAATACTTTTCACTGGTCATACACGATGAATTTGGATGTCGATGGTTCGATTTACAAAGTTAGCTTTGATGATTGGATGTATTTAGTAAATGATAAAATCCTCATCAACAAAGCCGTGATGTCAAAATTTGGAATTCGCTTGGGCGAAGTCTTAATTACTTTTTATAAGCCATAACAATTTCTTTAAATTCCCATTTTCCAAGCTTGTTATTGTAATAAGCCACGAACTTGGGACGATCCGAAACCCCTTTGGCAATGTTTTCTGGAACATTTTCAATTTGATTTGTACGCAGACCCCAACGGTAAAAACGCTTGTCAATTCCTTGATACATCAAAGTCGCAAGCCCTACCATTTTAGGTTTGAAAAAAGTTAAATCTGCCGCAGGCCCCATTTCAATATTTGATGAGCCACCCCAAAAAGTCATAATTGAAAATAGTTTTCCAAGCTTTGCATCAAACGCCAAATAAACGGCTTCAGTTTCTGACAATCCGACAATTTTTATGTCTCGTGAATTTGTGGCCACTTGCCTCAGATCCACAACTCCATTTTTATATACGACAATTGAATCTGTTGTCTGAATTACAAATATATTTTTTTCTGTATCAACATCATAGGCTCGAACAAAATCGGGTCCAATTTTATATTCGGTCAGATCATTTTTACGAATCAACACATCGTCGTTACCAGATTTCACTTTTATAAAGTGATCGTTATTAAAATTGCGATCCAACTGGTCATATAGCACCAAATGGCCCGTATGTAATTCGGGCGTCAAATTTGCCAAAGAAATACTTTCAACAACACCGGATTGTTTTGAAAAGCCATTGATAGCTGGCTCTGTCGCAAAGGCCACATTTGCCGAATCTGACATTCGGATATAGCTTTGAGCAAGAGCTGCGTGATGTAGCAATTCACCTGTTTTTGAACTAAAGATAAAATATCCTTTTTCGTTTTTACGTTGCGCAATCACATGTTGATTTTTAATATCAACGATATGATCAGCATCAATAATGACTTCCGTTTTTTTAAAATCCGGCAGCGTATAAGTAAAAAGTTTTTTTAATACATTTGAAAATACAGATGCCGAATGACCTTCATTCGAGAAAATCACGCGATCGTTACCCAGTTCGATTTTTTG
>JAYTMM010000015.1:0-6548 GCA_043728555.1 Pseudobdellovibrionaceae bacterium | reverse complement strand
GATATCATATAGGACTTCATTTTTTCCTTATCAGGGAATAACGACGTGAACATGTTTATAAAATTTATGCGACGTTCTTTTTGGCCAAGTAGATATAATTTGTTGTCTTCGAAAAATTTCTTTGAAATTTGAAGTTGTTCTTTGGTTATAGTGTCAAAAAGATAGTCCATTACGCTTTCTGTGCGCTCGAGGAATCTAGATTCAATATCGTTTGGCGTGTATTTGTATTCATTTATTTTTTCTAAGCTATAAATTTTAAAATTTTCAACTTCGGATGTGCCAACTTCGTTTATGGTTGATTCAATCGTTGTTGAAAATAAACCGATTAATATTTTTTGTTGAATTTTAATTTTTGTATACAGTGATTCAATAGAATCAGATGTCAGCTCTGTATTCAAAGTTTCTTTTTGAATATCTATTATTAAAAGATTCAAGTTTTTGAAAATTAATTTTTTATTCTCTGTCAAATTTTTATTCCACAAGGCGCGTATTTTCTGATCCGATTCGGATTTTTTAAAAGCATAAGAATCTAAAATAGAATTCTTTAGTTTATAAGAGCCAAAATCATAGGCGATATTCAGTTTCGAACACCCTGCTGAAAGAGCGAATAATGTTGCGCCAATGATTTTCATAAATTTCATAATTATTGAAGCCGCTTCTTAATTTGACCGATCACAGATCCAATCAAGGGTAATTTTTCATAAACCATTTCAGATAAATCAAAATAATCTCTGTGATAAGTAATCAATCCCTCTGAATTAAAATACAAAATTGAAATCCCGCTGACTTGAAATTCTTTGCCGCCGTTTAATCCATTCACAGCCACATTCATCACCCATGTGCATGAATATTTGTTATCCGTTTGAATGAATTCTGAAAAATCAAAACGAATCAATTTTATATTTTGATATGATTTAGTGTAATGCTTTTTTAATTGATCAAGGCCATCAGTTTTTGTAATCGGGTCTTGAAATTGAACATCATCTGAATAAAATTGATTTAAAATTTCTAAATTTTTGCCATTAAATTTATTATAGAATGAAATTATTTTTTCGTTATATGACATTTAAGTTACCCTGTCCTTTTGTTTTCGTATAGCTCCAAAATTTTGGCAATATCCACACGCAAGCGACACATGCGATCACGCAAATAATTCCGCCCGATAAAATAGAAATAAAATTTGATGTTTGTGTGGCGACGAAACCAGCGCGAGCATTTCCTAACATGGGACCGCTCATGTAACTGAGCATTTCAATCGATGCCAATCGCCCTCTGCGATCTTGGGGGATTGTTTCGTTCCAAATCGCTCCGCGAAAAATTCCACTGGTCATATCGGCGACGCCTGCTGCGAATAAACAGGCGAAGGCTAAATACAAATTATCTGCGAAGGCCAAGGCGATAATTGCGAATCCCCAAACTGTTGCTGACAGTATAACGGCTTTGCCTTTTCTGGTGATTGAATGAGTCCATCCGCTAAATATAGAAATAAATAAACTGCCCGCAGGAATTGCCGAATACAACCAGCCTGCGGCACTGGCTCCGCCCCATGTGGCCGCCATCGCTGGGTACAGTGCCATCGGCATTGCAAAAATCATTGCTAAAATATCAACAACGTATGTGCCAACCAGCTCAGATCTGGACATCGCATATTTAAAGCCGTCTTTAATCGATGCTGTAGTTGAAGCTATTTTTTCTGATATAATATGTTTCGGTGTAACAACTTGTTTTAATAAAAATATTGAAATTAAAAATGTTAAAAAATCAATAATGTAACTGATTTTTACGCCATAAATTGCAATTAATAATCCGCTGAGTGCGGGACCAGCAATGGCACAAAAACCAAATTTAAATGAATTCAATGTGCCGACCTGTAACATATCATCGCGTGAAACAATTTGTTGAGTCATGGCCTCCATAGCAGGACGATGAAAACCGTTAACTGCGCTCATGGTGATACTTAGAAAAAACAACAAAGCCACATTTGGTGAATTTGAATAGGCATTGATAAACAAACCCAACGCCGCAATAGCTAAATATATTTCTGCAGTGATTAGAATTTTTTTACGTTCAAATCTGTCTGCGTAAACGCCACCGATCAAACCAAAAATTAATAGCGGTAGCAGTTGCATTGTGCCCAGAATACCGACCCAGAAAGAAGATTTTGTGAGTTCATAAATTTGATAGGGCACTGCCATGTAGGTCATCATGCTACCCAGATATGAGATCATTTGCGCTAAGTATAATCTTCGAAAATTTTTATTTCGTTTTAATAAATCAGTTTTTAAAAATACAGATGTCACATTAAACCTTTGCGATAAAACTTAAATTACGACCACAGTTTTCTTTGTCGCGCCGATATGAATTAAAATTTAAATTGGTTACTGTGTCGATATTTAAATCTATATACGCGGGCGTTTTGATTTGTGACATTAAAATATTTTTTATATCGACATAAAATTTATTATTTTTTTGAACGGAATGATTGTTTTCGGAGTCCAATTTAGTCTTCACATCCTGACCGCATTCAAAACTTTGTTTTTGGATGTGCGGTCCTAAATATACTTTCAAATTTTCAAAGGCTTGAATTTGTTCTAGCGATTTTTTCGTTATTTGGTTTTCAACTCCGCGCCAGCCAGCATGAATAGCCAAGGCAATTTGTTTTTTCAGATCATAAATGAATGCAGGAATACAGTCGGCCGTTTTAATAACTAGAGCGATGTTTTTTTCTGCAGTCCAATGAGCATCGGCTTCGATTAAATCACTGCCTGTAGTTGATTGAATTAAAATATCTGAATGAGTTTGCTTTAACATTCTGAATTCAAAGTGTGGATAAGTGTGTTGTAAAGTTTCAATGGTGCAATTTTTATTGCCGAAAAAAATAACGTGATCCGGTGCTTTATATTCAAATCCAAATTCAGTTTCGTTAAACATGTTTTGTAAAGCCCCAAGATTTTATTTTTTCAACATCAGTCGCAGGCCAAGGGCACTTAAATTTTAAATTTTCATTCGTTTTCGGGTGAATAAAACCCAGCTCTGCGGCGTGCAGAAAAAATCGTTGTATTTTTAAGTCTTGAATTTTTTTGGGTGAATAGCCGTACATTGCATCGCCTAAAAGTGTTTGACCATTTTCAGACATGTGGACACGGATTTGATGTGTTCGGCCAGTTTCAAGCTGCAATTGAAATAAATTTTTATTGTTCGAAGATTCAATAAATTTAAAATGAGTCACAGCCCACTTTGCGGATTCAACATCGCCAATAAATGTAGTCATCATTTTATTATTTATTTTTTTTGAAGCGTATCGTTTGCGATCGGTCGTGTGTCTGGCTAAATACGATGTGTAAGTTCCAGATTGTTTTTGAATATAACCTTCGGTGATAGCATAATAAATTCTGTGAGTTGTTTTATTTTTAAATTGAGCAGATAAGTGTTCGTGTGTGAAATCATTTTTTGCGATGACCAAAAGTCCGCTGGTGTCTTTGTCGATGCGATGAACGATGCCGGGGCGCTCTTCGTTTTTCATTGATAGGTTTGTCGTATGAAATAATAAAGCATTCACCAAGGTGTCTTGCTCGTGACCTGCGGCCGGATGAACCACTAGACCTGATGGTTTATTCACGACAATCAGATCGTCATCTTCAAAAATGATGTCTAGTTTAAAATCATAGGGGACTAGGCCTACAGATTTTTTTTCAGGAAACTGAATTTCAATCACATCATTTAATTTTAATGAATGCGACGATTTGATTTTTTTTTGATTTACAGTGATACAATTTTTTTCAATCAGGTTCTGCGCAAAGCTACGCGTAGAAACAAATTCTTTAAGTTCAATTTTTTCAGACAACCAGCGATCAATGCGTTGGCCAACTTCAGATTCTGAAATGTGAAATGTGAAGCTATTTTTTAAATTATTTTGCGGATTATTTGGGTTGTTCAAGCTTTTGTTTGTAAAGCTTCATGTATGAATCAGCAACAGTTTTATCATTTAAACCCAATGATTTTGCCATTTGCACAACATATCCACGAACAAAAACCGGAGCCGGCAAATTTGCTGGGTCCATGTTTTCCAAAGCTTTCAAATACCATGGATTTACTTTTGTTTTTTCATGTAAGGCATCTAAAGAAACTTTTTTATATTCGCGTACTTTTTGTAAAAACAATCCATTCCACTCAGCTTGTTCAGTGATTTCGCTTTCAAAGGCTGAATCAACTGAAAAACTTTCTTCTTTGGCTGTGACGGCTTCTGTCGTAGGAACTGTGATTCGACTGGCATACAAATTTTCGCTGGCTTTTTGAATAGCGGTCAAACTTAATTCGTGATCTGTATAAGTTTTTGCTTGAACTCGCTTTTCATAAATATTTCGATATGTTTGATTGCCTAAAACTGAAAAAGCTTCATCAATCAATGCGCGCAATGCGGTGGCTTCTTGTTCAGAAAAAACATTGAATAATGCCGGATTTTCTGAAGAATAAGTGCGCTTTGCTTTTTCGTAGGCGACAACAATGTCATGCTGAGTCGCAGACGTTGAGACCTCAAGAACTTCGTAGTAGTTATTTTTAATTTCTGTACTCATCTGTTATAATGATAGGTCTGAGAATGCATTTGAATCAATATATTGTTAAAATTATTTTATTTATCCCAAATTATAGGCAAAAATAAATAAAAATCACAGAGCTTGGTATTTAATTCCTGCCGCGACTTCTTCGGCTTCGGACGATCTTAGGTACAGCGGTAGCAACTGATGCCAGTGTGTGTTTTTGTTTTTATTCTGCGGCAGGCTTGCGATCAAACCTAAACTTTTTGCTGTCGGATGATCAGATGAAGGATCTGTGCGTAAACACAACGTTTTTAAATTTTCAGAAAAATATTTTTCATAAGCCAAATAGCCATCGCCAACAACCCATGTTTTTTCAGTCACAAATTGTTCAAGTTCTTGGACTCTGACGACTTGTGGAGGCTTAACTTTATTCACTACATTATTTTTTAATTCATATTCGGCGATATAAACCATATTTTTATAAGCATTGATCATCGCAGTTATTTTTTTATTTTCTGCGTTCAAAATATTTTTATTTTCAAATGCTAAATTTAATAACGAATCAAAACCGACGACGGGTTTGTTATAAATATAGCCGAATGTTTTGATCGTGTTTAAACTGATCCGTAGACCTGTAAAGCTTCCGGGCCCAAGGCCTGTGGCGAAGCAATCAACATCATTCAAAGTTAAATTTGCATCAGCTAAACATTCAGAAATAAAAGTATTTAAAATTTCAGTGTGTGACCCTTGGCGCAAAAGATGTCGTTCAGATAACACAACGCCATCTTTAATGACTGAAACGCTGCCCAGTAAAGTACTGGTTTCGCAGGCTAAAATAATCATCGATTAAAATAAAAATTTTGTAAAATCGTTAAATAAAGCCAAAGCCATCAGCCCCATTAGTAATGCAAAACCCACTTGGTGCGCCATTTCAATTTTTTTCAAACTGAGCGGCGATCCTTTGATAATTTCAACAATGTAAAATACCAGATGTCCACCGTCTAAAACTGGCACCGGTAATAAGTTTAAAATAAATAAACTGATCGATAGAATTCCCATCGTCATTAAAAAAGATTGCAAACCCATTTGATACGAATCTTTGGCGGCTTTGCCGATCGAAATCATGCCGCCAATATTTTTATGTGAAACTTCTCCTTGAAATAAACGAACGAACGACATCACTGTCATTACTGAAACATCCCAAGAACGTTCAAAACCTTTACCAATGGCCATCATCGGATTTTCTGATATAACAACAGTTTCGGGCATTGCGATATTCACCATCGACATAATGCCGACCGTGTATCTGCGATCTTCTTGGCCTTGCAATGTCATTTGTGAAGTCATTTTCGGCGTTAATTTTTTTGTTACTTCTGTGCCGTCACGAAGTAGCGTCATTGTTATCGCATCAGTTCCTGAATAGAATTTAATCGTTTGTAAAAC
This sequence comes from Pseudobdellovibrionaceae bacterium, assembly GCA_043728555.1. Lineage (GTDB taxonomy): Bacteria > Bdellovibrionota > Bdellovibrionia > Bdellovibrionales > Bdellovibrionaceae > Pseudobdellovibrio. The sequence goes on along the minus strand of JAYTMM010000015.1, from coordinate 567 downwards.
ATCATCCCATGTCGATATTTTTTTGCTATCGATCGCTAAAATTTTATCATATTTTAAAAGTCCTGCAGCCTCTGCGGGTGAACCCGCAACGACTTGGTCTAAATACACATCTGGATGTTCAACACCGAAATCAGAAATCGTTTTTATATTTAATGAATTTTCGATTTGTGAATTTAGAGTCATTTTTTCTTTTTTATCAGATTTTGTATCACCCAAAACTGCACGTTCGATTTCAATTTGGACGGCTTGATCAGAAATAATTTTATTTAAACCATTCCAGCCAATTATTTTTTGGTTGTTAATTTTTAAAATTTCGTCACCCGTACGAAGTCCCACACGATAAGCTAAAGAATCAAATTTCACAGCGACCAAGGTTCCTTTGGCATAGGGCAAAATTCCTTCAATATTTGCAATTGTCGACGAGGCTGTAAAAATATTTGGATTTTTAGCTGTCATCACGGCTACATTTATTTTTCTTGCAGGTTCATTATCTTGTTGAACTGTGAGTTCAACATTTGAATTTTGAAAATGATTTAATTTTTTTTGAAATTCTTCATACGACCGAAT
>JAYTMM010000014.1:0-3230 GCA_043728555.1 Pseudobdellovibrionaceae bacterium | reverse complement strand
GTCAATGAATTCACCAATGGATCATTGACCTTCGTTAGTGGTGATAGATTATGATTCGTCGAAATATAGCTCATGATCACATAATTTTGCACAGCAAACGGAATTAACACCATAAAAAATAAATTCTGTGTTCCCACTAAATAAATGTAACCAGCCACCATCAAAAACTGCAATCCGAATTCAACTGATACACGCTTGTGATTCATCTCGGACCACATTTTATTATTAAATCGCATATAAATCTGATTTAAAAACGATTGAAACGAAAACCAAAAAAAGAAATACGAATAACTGCGGATCGTTTGTGAACCGGGTGTCCAGCTAAATACTCGTTGTAAAAATTTTGAATTTTTATAAACACTCATTGTCGGAAACGCATCGGGATCTTTTAAAACATACTGAGTATTGCCATGATGCAAACGATTGTGCCAAAAACGCCAGTACGTCGGTGACATTAAAAATGGAGCAAAGGCAAAAAACACGATAACATCTTGTAAATTTTTATTTTTAATCACCGATCCATGCGATGTTTCATGAGAAACAAATGCCAAGGCACTGTTAAAGTAACCAATACATAATCCCATCAATACTTTGACAGGCCAGTTTAAATCAAAATTAGCAGCTAAAAAAAGAATGCCGAAATTACCAAACATAAACGTCGCTAAATACATTAATCGATATGGATTTCGTTCAAAATATTCTGGCTTTAAATGTTGAGATATTATTTTATTGTAATAGGCTAAGTTTTTTACGATTTCATTTTTTTCTGCAGATTCAACGACAGGCAAAGTTACAGATTCAGTAGTGATTCGTATTTGTTCGGTTTCCATATTTTTACCTATCTGTAAGATATTATTTTTTCTTCGATCAAACGCAGTTCTAAACAGTAACAAATCGTATGATAAATGATTGCATGAGCTTCTTGAATACGTGCCGTATTCACCCCTGGCGCAATCATATTTAAATCTGCTTTATTTTCTTTAACTGACAGACCGCCGTCATTACCAGACAATAAAATACTTTTTGCACCAATTTTTTTACACATATCAAATGATTTTATAATATTTTTTGAATTTCCAGATGTAGTGATCCCGATAAAAATATCGTTTTTACCCATCAGGCCTTCAACTTGTCTTGAAAAAATATCATCATAGCTAAAATCATTTCCAGCAGCTGTAATGATTGATGTATCCACAGTCAACGCGAAGGCTTTGATGGGATCACGATTTTTACTCAGCTTGACAACCAATTCCGCAACAAAATGTTGTGCATCCGCAGCAGAACCACCATTGCCTGCCACAAACAAACCACCGCCATTTTTATAACATGTCACCATCATGTCGATCATTTTTTCAAATTCGGCGTGCAATTTGCTATCAGCCAATAAAACATCAATGTTATTTTTAGCTTCTAAAATCGAATCTTTTAAAATTTTTTGAATCATAATTTTCCTTTTAAATATTTCATAAGATCAACTTTTAACTCGTCACGTTCCAGTGCAACTTCGATATTCGCAATTAAGAAACCCAGTTTATCACCCGCATCAAATCTGCGTGCCGCAAACGAATAGGCATTCAGATGATCCGTTTTCGCCAACGTATTCATCGCATCACTTAATTGGATTTCTCCATTAAAACCAGGTTTTGTATTTTCTAAAATATCTAATATTTTTGAACTGAACACATAACGTCCTGGCAAAGCCCACAATGACGGTGCAACATCTGATTTTGGTTTTTCGACAACACCAACGACTGGCAACCCATTTGATAAATCTTTTGAATCCGTGTTGCCAAAATCTACGATTCCGTATTTATGAGTATTTTCAAGTTCTACGGGCAAAACCCAAACACCGCTTTGATTTGTTTTTTGATACTGATCGCACAAATAACCCGTGACGTTTTCAGTGCGTGATTTTGTTAAAGTGATTTCATCACCTAGCAACACAGCAAATGGTTCATCACCGGTGACAGGCTTTGCACATTTCACAGCGTGCCCAAGGCCTAACGCCGATTTTTGACGAACAGAAATAATATTCACATTATTTCTGATATGATTAATGCTTTCTAAAATATCTGCTTTGCCGTCTTTTAATAATTTATCTTCCAATTCATACGACACATCAAAAAAATCTTCGATCGCAGTTTTTCCTCGGCCTTGAATTAAAATAATATCTTCGATTCCAGCCTGCATCGCTTCTTCGATGACATATAAAATCGTCGGTCGATCAACGATAGGTAACATTTCTTTAGGAATTGTTTTTGTCGCTGGAAAAAATCGAGTTCCCAAGCCTGCAGCTGGTATAATTGCTTTTTTAATTTTATTCATATTATCCAAACCGTCCTGTGATATAATTTTCTGTGCGTTCTTGTTTTGGATTTGTAAAAACTTGTGTGCTTTCGCCGAATTCAATTAGATCACCTAAATACATAAACGCTGTGTAATCTGAAGCTCGTCCCGCTTGATGTAGATTATGCGTGACCATTAAAATGGTCACTGTTTTTTTAAGTTCACCTAAAAGCTCTTCGATATGTGCTGTTGAAATCGGATCCAAAGCTGATGTCGGCTCATCTAACAGTAAAATTTCGGGTTCGACAGCCAAAGCTCGTGCGATACACAAACGCTGTTGCTGCCCGCCAGATAAGGACGATGCCGAACTGTGTAACCGATCACTGACTTCGCTCCAAAGACCCGCTTTTTTGAGCGAGTCTTCAATTTTATCATCCATATAAGATTTCTTTTTAATGCCGCGAACTTTTAAACCGTAGGCTACATTTTCATAAATTGATTTTGGAAATGGATTCGGTTTTTGAAAAACCATTCCTATTTTCAAACGTACCTCGAGGGGATCAATATCTTTTGATAAAATATCTAACTGCGTATTTTGCTGTATATTTGAGTCTGAAGAATTTAAAATAATTTGACCTTGATATTTCACGGCTCCGTACAAATCATGCATTCGGTTAAAACAACGAAGCAATGTTGTTTTACCACAACCCGACGGACCAATCAGCGCCGTTACCGATTTTTCATGAATTGGCATCGATACAGATTTTAAAACATTTTTTTCTGCCGTGTAACCAAAAGTTAAATTTTTAACTTCGGCTTTAACGAATGATTTTTCTGTTTGTTTATTATTTAGCATTTTACCACCGATATTTTTTTCTGAAACGATACCGAATTAAAATCGCCGCAATATTTAAAATTAAAGTCATTGATAATAAAACAATCCC
>JAYTMM010000013.1:0-3335 GCA_043728555.1 Pseudobdellovibrionaceae bacterium | reverse complement strand
ACATAGAATTTAAAAAATAATGCCTCACAAAAAAGTCACAACACATCTGCAGCAGTGGACAGCGGATCAGCTTTATTTTGTCGGCGGCATTGGTTATTTAGCCAGAGATTGTTTTCGCGAATTGAAAAAAAAACCATTTTATGGAAACTTGCTGATCGATCAGATTTATTTAGTCGGCGTAAAATCTTTACCTCTTGTTTTGATAACGGCCGCCTCCACCGGAATGGTCATGTCATTGCAATATGGCCTGGGTCTTGAAAAATTTGGCGGAAAACCTTATGTCCCTCGACTTGTTGCTTCGACAATTTTACGCGAAATGGGCCCGGTATTTACCAGTTTGATGATTGCTGCGAGAGTCGGTGCAGGTTTTGCCAGCGAAATTGGTTCGATGGTCGTCACACAACAAATTGATGCGATCAGAGCCTTGGGTACTTCACCCATTAAACGAATTGTGATTCCCCGAATACTCGCATGCATTATTGTTTTACCCTTATTAGTCGCAATTACAAATTTAGTCGGCAACTTGGGCGGCTTAATCATCGGTCATTTTGAATTGGGCCTTGATCCGCAATTTTATTTTCGCAAAGTTTTAGAAACTTCGAATATCAAAGATTACATGACTGGAATTTTCAAAGCTTATTTCTTCGCTGCCTTTATTGCGTTCCCCGCATGCTATTTTGGTCTGAATGTTAAGAACGGAACCAAAGAAGTCGGTATCGCAACAACAAAGGCCGTAGTCACCGCGTCGTTATTAATTCTTGTCGGAAATTTTTTCTTATCAAAATTATTCTGGGTGGTTGAAAAATGGCTTTGATTGAAATTAAAAATTTCAAAAAATCATTTGGCACTAAATGTGTTCACGAAGACGTTACATTTTATGTCAAAAAAGGCGAATGCGTTGGTCTTGTTGGCGGATCAGGCGCTGGCAAATCAGTTATTTTACGTAGTTTGATTGGCCTTGAAAAACCTGACTCTGGTCAAATTGAAATTGACGGCGTTGATATTTCAAAACTTTCTGAAAATCAACTGATCAAAATCAGAAAAAAAGTCGCCTATGCGTTTCAGGGCGGAGCACTGTTTGATTCGCAATCTGTCTATAATAATTTGGCATACCCGCTTCGCGAACACACCACATTTTCAGAGTCAGAAATTAAAAATAAAATTATTGTCCAATTAACTGAATTCGGCTTGGCAGATTCCATAGATTTATTTCCGTCAGAATTATCAGGTGGAATGCAAAAACGTGTGGGCTTGGCACGTGCAATGATGCTTGAACCTGAAATTTTACTTTATGACGAGCCAACAGCAGGTCTTGATCCGTACAACACAAAAAAAATCCAAGAACTTATTTTACGTTTAAAAAACAAAGGCGTAACTTCGATATTGGTCACCCATGATATGCCGACAGCGATTGCCGTCTGCGATAAATTCGCGTTTTTGAAAGATAAAATAATTTCAGAACAAGGTACTATGCAACAACTGACTGAAAACAAAAACAGTCTGATTCATCAATTCATCGAAGGACAAATAATATGAACAAAGGTGCGAGCACCCAAATAAATCAGGTCAAAGTTGGTCTTTTTTTAACAATTGGTATTCTCATAACTGCAATTTCAATTTTTTTGATGGGATCGAATAAATCGATTTTTCAAAAAACAATTGCATTACACACATATTTTGACTCGGCTCAGGGGCTTACAAAGGGTGGCGTTGTATCACTGGCTGGTGTTAAAGTTGGTAATATTGATATGATTGATTTTGACGAAACGAAAAACTTGGTCAACATCACATTTTTGACACAAGATGAATTTGCAAAAAAAATAAAAACCGATTCAGTCGTTGAAATCCGAACACAAGGTGCCTTGGGCGATAAATATTTGTATATCAATCCTGGAAAATCAATCGATACTGTCAAAGATGGCTCAGAATTAAAATCCGAATACGGCAACGATATTATGTCTATATTGTCAAAGCGCGGTAACGAAAGCGAAAAATTATTTGACGCCATTTCTGATTTTCAAAAACTGATGAACAGCTTAACGTCTGAAAATAAAATTCCTAAGCTTATCAATAAACTGGATCAAACAGCTGGCAACCTGAATGAATCTAGCGATCACTTTAAAAAAGCCATGGCCGATGGTAAATTTGAGAAAACAATGGCCCGCTTGGAAAATGTCATTGAAAAAATAGACAACGGCCAAGGCACACTCGGTGCATTAATCAACGACAGATCAGTGCACGATAGATTAAAAAGTCTATTGGGAGCAGGTCAAAAGCAACAACAAGTGAAATCAATTTTGAAGAACAGTATTGAAGACTAGACCTTAACCAATGAAATGGATCAAGATTGTAATAATTAACTTTTTAATTTTTATACTATTTTCATTTTTAGCCTTGCTCTGCTACTTTAAAATCTCACAGAACCAAGCGATTTCCGACAAAAGCCCATACTTGTTAACAGAAAATGCATCCTATCATTTAACACACCAAAGCCTACCTAAAGAATTTTTTACAAAAAAAAATCCACAGCTCTTTAAATACAGTGCTTACGATCATGATGAGAGCATAAAATATTCACCTTATTATTTCACGAAACGCATCGACAACTCGTACGAAGAAAAAGTCATTGCAAAAATTCGCAATACAGATCTTGTTGCCTATAATGTTCTTTATAAATTTGATCGGTCCCGAATTCGGCATGTCGAAAATCAGAATTTAAAAACCGAAACTAACAAATTTATTATAACTGCAGGCTGTTCTTACACAATGGGGGAAGGGCTCAACCAAGGCGAAGACTACCCGTCGCAATTGGCAAAAAAAATGAATTCAGAATGGAAAATTTATAATTGGGGCTTCCACGGAAATTCAACGAACGCATATATTTCTCAACCTGAATTTTCAAATGGTGGAAAAAATATTCCTTCTGAAAATAATGGAGTATTTATTTGGCTTTTCATTTCAGAACATATGAAGCGTTACTTTTGTCCGGTAAGTTGTTACAACAATGGTGATGAATGGCTACTTCATAGAAATCAAATTCAATTGAGTGACGATATATTCGCATCAAATGGTCATTTCATAGATAGCTCTTCACCGTATCGAATTATGCTGGGCCATTTTAAAAAATGGGGTTTTTTTAATTATTTCAGGATTCCCGAATTTGAATACACAGATCAACAATATTTAGAATTTGCTAAATCAATAAATCAGATGACAACACAAACTCATAAAAAATTTTTAAAAAAATACCTTTTTATATACGATAATAACTACAATTTAGATCTACAAAAATTGAGCCAGAAAATATCAAACGAAGGATTCACAGTTATTGATCT
>JAYTMM010000012.1:0-10690 GCA_043728555.1 Pseudobdellovibrionaceae bacterium | reverse complement strand
GGCGTGATGTAATTAATTTGCTCTGACATAGCGAATACGATAAGCTTGAACGCATTATGAGTAAATACCAAAGTGTTCGCGGCACACGCGATTTATTACCTGCACAAAAAAAAATTTTCAGACACATCGAAGCTATTGCTTATGAAAATTCAATAAATTATGGCTTTGGCCAAATCGAAACTCCAATTTTTGAATTTTCAGATGTCTTTCACCGCGCGATGGGCGAAACTTCAGATGCTGTCAGCAAAGAAACTTACACATTCGCAGATCGCGGTGGTGATTTAATCACCTTGCGTCCCGAAGGCACTGCTGGCGCTGTACGTGCCTATGTTTCCGAAGGCCTCGCACAAAATAATCCGAATAAATTATATTACTATGGACCGATGTTCAGATACGAACGCCCACAAAAAGGACGTTACCGCCAATTTTACCAATTCGGCGTCGAGGTTTTAGGATTGGATAATCCATTGGCCGATGTTGAATGTATTGATTTGGCTTATACAATTTTAAAAAAATTAAATCTTGAAACTCGTTGTGAATTACAAATTAATACATTGGGCGATGTCGAAAGTCGAAACTCATATCGCGAAGCTTTAGTGCAATTTTTAACTCCACTGAAAGACCAATTATCTGAAGACTCTAAAGTTCGCTTAGAAAAAAATCCGCTTCGTATTTTAGATTCCAAAGATGAAAATGATAAAAAACTAATTGCGAATGCACCAGCGATGGCTGATTTTATGACTGAAAATACAAAAGTATTTTTCAAAACTGTCTTAGATGGCCTGACAAAATTAAATATTCCTTTTAAAGTAAATCCAAAACTTGTGCGTGGACTTGATTATTATTGCCACACTGTTTTTGAATTCGTTACGACTGAATTAGGTGCCCAAGGCGCTTTGCTTGCGGGTGGCAGATATGACGGATTGGTTGAAACACTTGGCGGAGCAAAAACTCCGGGCGTTGGCTGGGCTAGTGGCGTTGATCGCCTTGCCGATTTGTGTGAAAAAACATTGGTCATCGAAAGCAAAAAACCTGTGTCGATTATTTCATTGGGCGATCGCGCCTTAGCCGAAGGTTTATTGATCGCAAGCCAACTGCGAAATAAAAATATTTACTGCGAAGTTTTCATGTCAGGTAATTTCAAAAAGAAATTAGAGCGAGCGAATAAGTTACAAACCGAAAAAGCTATTTTAATTTTTGAGCAGGAAAATGGCGAAATGGAATTTAAAATTAAAGATTTTAAAACGGGTGAAGAGACTGTGGTTTTAAGAGAAAATATTTTAAATCTGTTCTAAGAATTTAGCGATCCCGCGTTATCATCAAGTTTTGACGAGCGCAAACCTTGATGATCAAATTCTCATAAGGAGATTTTATGAAAAAAATAATTTTTATCTTAGCGGTTCTGACATTAACTTTTACGGCCTGCGATAACAGCTCAAAAACTACCAACACTGGTTCAAAACCAGCAAATGGTAGTGACAAACCCACTGACAGCAATGCCCCAACAGACACCGTCGTCTCTACACCGATTCAAGTTGGCGAAAGTAAGTGTGCTAGTGGTAACCAACTCGCAAATCATAAATACTGCCAACAAATATCACTTAATAATGAGGATTTTTTAAAAATTCTAGATTTTAAATCTGACTGTTCACTTTTATTAAGTTCAGTTAAAATGTCTGATACTCAAATCAGCGAATCAGACACTGGCGCTTGGCAACTTCAAGGCAATTATCTAACAGTTCAGTCAATGCGTTTTGGCAGCTCAATTCGACCTGTTAAATTTGACATGATTGGCCAAACACCAACTCTTGTTTTCAGTAACCCAACTGAAACCTATACAATTTGCGATTAAGTTTTTTACAATCCCCGTCGCCCACCTAATTTCACATTTTCTCCGCGCATCCAACCATGAATCGTTTGTGATTGTGTGCGCGACCAATAAAATGAAAGTATAAATCCGACGACCAACATTCCGATACTTATCCATTGCCCACGTGTTAAATCCAAAAACTGATATCCGATCTGAATATCTGGCATACGAAATGATTCATTGAAAATACGAACAACAGCATAACAAATAATAAAACTGCCCGCGATAAATCCCGGACGGCGTGATTTTCGAGCCAGAAAAAATAAAACTAAAAATGTAAATACACCTTCAGTCAACATTGCAAAAATTTGTGATGGATATCTGTAATCCAACAACGGCCCAAGCATTTCTTTGATCGTAGAATTACCGTTTTGAATTTCATTAATCATTTTATTTAAAACGTCATACACTTGATCACGTGATGCTTGATTCGTTCGATATGTTCCAAGTAAGTCACTCCATTTTCCAACTGTAAGACCGACTTTTTCAGTCACAGGGGCCAATGTCGCTAAACGATCAAATTCATATCCCGGCCAATTCAAAATATCACTCGGAAATCTGATTCCAAATTTAAAATCTGCAGGCGCAATTCGACCGACAAGTTCTCCGTTAATAAAATTTGCGATGCGGCCAAAAATGACTCCGATGGGGCCCACGATCGCCACAACGTCTAACAAATAAACCCAATTCAATCCGTGCTTACGAGCAAAAAACCAACACGCCACAATAATTCCGATGATACCACCGTGACTGGCCATGCCGCCTTCGTGAACGGCCAGAACTTTCCAAAACGGAAAGCTGTAACCTGTCGTCCAGAATAAACTGATGTCGTAAAACAAACAGTATCCCAAACGCCCACCAATCAAAGTACCAAACGCACAATACGTCACAAGATCAGAAACCATCTCGTAGGTTAAGCCGCCTTTTTGTCGCTCAGCCAACCACTGAATTAAAAAATACGCACAGATAAAACCTAACATATACGAAAATCCGTACCAACGCGGGCCAAATGTATCTGTAATTTTAAAAATAAACGGACTTAAATCATGAATCATAAAAACCTCGATTTGATATGTTTTAGTTTCAATGGTACATATTGATCATGGCAACAAAAAAAGTTTCAGATATTTTTGACTCGGCGGCTTGGAACGAAGTTTCAGGTTTTAATTTTACAGACATCACTTATCACAAGGCCATTGATCAAGGCACGGTACGCATCGCCTTCAACCGACCCGAAGTCCGCAATGCTTTTCGTCCAAAAACTGTTGATGAATTATCAATGGCTTTAGAACACGCACGAATATCATCTGATATCGGCGTCGTTTTAATCACTGGAAATGGGCCGTCAACCAAAGACGGCGGCTGGGCATTTTGTTCAGGAGGAGACCAACGCATCCGAGGTAAAGACGGCTACAAATACGAAGGCGACGACGTCAACGGATCACTGAATGACGAACAAAACAAAGTCGATCTGGCGAAATTAGGAAGACTTCATATTTTAGAAGTCCAACGACAAATTCGTTTCATGCCGAAAGTTGTTATGGCGGTTGTTCCTGGTTGGGCTGTTGGTGGCGGACATTCGCTGCATGTTGTTTGTGATTTAACTATAGCTTCACGCGAGCACGCTATTTTTAAACAAACTGATGCTGACGTTGCCAGTTTTGATTCCGGTTATGGTTCTGCATATCTGGCCAGACAAATCGGACAAAAAAAAGCACGCGAAATATTTTTCTTGGGTCGAAATTATAACGCACAAACCGCGTTTGATATGGGCATGGTGAACGAAGTTGTCGATCACAAAGACCTCGAAAAAGTAGCGCTCGAATGGGCCAAAGAAATGAATACGAAATCACCGACAGCTTTAAGAATGTTAAAATTTGGATTTAATTTGATCGATGATGGCCTTGTTGGTCAGCAAATGTTTGCCGGCGAAGCCACACGATTGGCCTATGGCACAGACGAGGCCCAAGAAGGACGCGATGCGTTCGTACAAAAAAGGGCACGCAATTTCTCGAAATTTCCTAGGTATTATTAAACCTGCTGTTTCACTGACTAAGTCAGAGCTATTTCTTTGACAACACATCCCCCGTATAAGACTTTGCACTTAATATTCCGAGGGGGATTTTATGTTTTCAAAAATGATGGTTTCAATAGTTTTATTTTTTTCTGCGCTCACATCACAAGCACAGCTGATGACAGCTTCGCAAATTTTAAATCAAATTCATATTGAATACGGCCAACGTTTTTCTAACGGCAAATACATAGACGATTTAAATTTAACTGCAAAATTCAGATCATCACAATTAAATGCGATACAAATTTTACATCAAAATAAAATGATCGGCCAAAGTTTTCAAATCAGAAATTCCGCCATGGCCGACTTGATTATTACAGTTTCAGTTGTTCAAGAACAAAATTTAGATTTTGCGGGTTTACTGATTGAACGAAACCAATACGCCAGTGCAGATTCTGAATCATTATTGCGTTTATTTGATTTTCCAATTTTAAATGCCGGAATGAGTCTTTATTCAATGAACGGAAACTCGGTCATCAATATCAAGGCACAGAATTTAACAGCACAAAACGGAGCAAATATTATTGTTCGTTACCCGACCGATTTTAATAAAAATCAATTTGATCAATCAATCGTATCTGTCATACGCACTGCACAGGGCTTTACATTCAGAGCGCCGAACCAAGCCCCCTTACGATCAATGAACTTAGATGTTTGGTACAGTATTTTCACACAGGATTTCGGAATCAAAGGCGTTACTTTTCAGTAACACCTAACCGACTCATTTCGAGACGTCAGAAATCATTTCACTTTACATTTCAAAAATCTGCTAAAATAAAATGATGAAATACGTCGTCATTTTATTTTTTATATTCACAACCAATTTTATTTTTGCACAAGCCACTGGCTCTGCCGGCACAGGCAGATCATGGTTACTTTCCAAAAGCTCTGAAGCCAAAGCCGCCAAAAGATTTTCGCTGCAAGAATGGCTCGAAAACAAAGATCGTCGTGGCATGATGGATATGTGGTTGGCCATTCATACTCCGACACCGTATGAATTTATGCTGGGCGGATCTTTACTTCAGTATGATTTAGCATCGACAACAAATAATATTTCGACATCTCAAAGATTCAAAAGTTACGACGGCGAAATGCATGCTTATGCAAATATCGTCGGTATCACAGCCCAGTATCAAAATAATAACGAAGAAGGTTTTAACGATGTGACTGGCCAATTTAATTTACGAATTTTTGGAACCTCGACACAATCCAGTCATATCACTTTACATTACGGCCTACGCACACGAACGGCGACAAACGGTTCATACAGATTAAATCAAATGTATCCGGCTGTGACATTGCAAATTTATCTGATGAAACTTTTTGGAGTTTACGGAAATTACCGATCATATATGTCAACAAACGAAGCTTTTTACGGCGATACAACCGCTGACGAATTGAATGCAGGTTTATTTATCGAATACGGTATTTTACGAATCTTTGGAAATTATTATAACGAAAGACAAAATTCAAAATTAAATAATATAGACACAACCTTAGATCGCAAAGGAACTAAGGTTGGTGTTCAGTTTCATTTTTAGATCTTAATACTTTTATCTAATAAATCGCGCGTTCAAACTTGGCCGCATAAAAACCATCAAATCCGTCTTTGTGTGGCCACAATCTGACTTCTTCGATCAACTTCCAAGATTTGCCTTCTTCGGTTTCTGTTAAAAACCATTTTACTTGGTCTTCGTTTTCACGATGCAAAATACTGCATGTTGCATAAACCATTGTGGCTTTGGATTTACCCATTTTAGAATAATCTCTTAAAATTTCTCGCTGAAGTAAAATCATGCGATCGATTTCTTCCATCGATAATTTCCATTTTGTATCTGGATTTCGACGAATCACGCCCATACCCGAACATGGAACATCCAATAAAATTTTATCAAAAGAATTTTCTAAACGTTTGATGGTTTTATTTGTCTCGATCACTTTGGTTTCAATGATATCCACACCACCGCGCGCCGCACGTTTTTTTAATTCGTTTAATTTCCATTCATGAATATCCATGGAAATAATTTTACCTTTGTTTTTCATGCACGCGGCCAAATGCAAAGATTTACCACCAGCACCAGCACATGCATCCACAACACGTTCACCAGGTAATGGATTCAATAGTGGCGCAATCATTTGCGAACCTGCGTCTTGAACTTCGAAAAAACCTTTTTTAAAACACTCTGTCACAAAAACATTTTTACGCTCGACCAAAACCAAACACTCCGGAAATTTTTCAACCGTTTTTGTTTGAATGTCTTCTTTATTTAAGGCTGCCATCAATTCAGGTTTTGTCGTGCGTAATAAATTTGTGCGCAAAAAAACTTCGGCCTGTTGATTTAAAGCTTTCATTAAATCGGGCCACTGATCACCAAATTCAGCCGCACCCAATTGATGCATCCAATCCGGAAATGAATTTTGAATTTCAATAGGATATTTATATTTTAAACGGCTTTGAATTTTCTCGACATCAAAATCATTAAATTCAGGTTCGCCCGGTAAATTTCCGCGTGTTTTCACAAGGTGCGCGACAACCAGATCCAATGATAAATCTGATTTCATAACTTCAGAATAAAATCTGAAATGACGAATAATTTCATAAACTGTTTCAGCAAAAAATTTGCGATCGCGTGATCCCAATTTGCGATTCGCTTTAAAAGTTTTTTCTAAAACTTTGTCTGCGTATTTTTTTTCAACGATAACAAGATCTAAGACTTCGACGATTTTAAATATAAGATGTGTGTGGAGTTTCATTTAGAAAGTAAATACAGCACCCGCAGAAATAAAAGTACCATTAAGTTGGCCATCAGTTGTTAAATGTAAATGATTCCTCATTCCGCCCTCGACATAAAAACCGGTTTTTTCAAACAGGTTAAATAAGCGTAAACCCAAAAATAATTGATAGTCTAAACTGATTGCAGATTCGCCGCTGAGCTGTTTTAAAAAAACACCAGGCCCTGCGGCCAAACCAAAATACAACGGAAATTTCGAACCTGCATCGGGCAACGTCATTGCGTACATGAAACTTAATTTCGTTGCACGTTCACCCGCCGCTTTGAATTCATTGTAACTGACTCGCAAAGCTTGATCGAACAAATAGCCCTCTTGAGCCAAGCGATACGTCATATCTATTCCAAATTTTCCAACGTCTTCTTCTTTGGTGCTTTGGCCCCAGTTGTAAGAATCCGTTTGAGTGAATGATCCGATACCAACCGCTAAATAATGTTCTTGGTCACCTAATGAATCGATTGATGACGGATGGCGATCCATATTTTCTGTGTCAGATTCTGAAGCGACACCTTTAGCTTGGAAGTACTTAGCAGCTGCATTTTTGCCGACTTTGGGAGCATTTGCCATTGAAACCGAGGCTGAAAAAATTAAAAGTGTATAAATTATTTTATTCATAGTCGAGTTCCACATCCTGTAAACGTTGTTTACCTTAAATTCTAAAGAGGCTTTGTAATTATGACCATTTTAAATCGTTTATGCGGCGCAATAAATTGGTCTAGTTTAACGGGCCATTGACCCACTGATTGCAGACTTATAATCTCCGATTTATGAAATGCCCTTTCTGCGGACACGCTGAAGATAAAGTTTTAGATACACGAGTCCAGAAGGACAGCGGCATTCGCCGTCGTCGCGAATGTTTATCGTGTAAGTCCAGATATTCAACTTTAGAAACCGTGATGCTCAGCTATCCGTTCGTTATCAAAAAAGACGGCCGGCGCGAACCGTTTAATAAAGAAAAAATATTACGCGGAATCCAAGCCGCTTGCCAAAAAAGACCTGTGTCTCTGGCACAACTTGAAGGCGTTGTTGAACGAATTGCTTCATGGGTCATTACTCGTGGTGAAGGCGAAATTGCTGCACGCGTGATTGGTCGCCGAATGATGGCTGAATTAAAACAGCTGGATGATGTGGCTTATATTCGATTCGCGAGCGTATATCGTACTTTTAAAGACGTTCAAGAATTCGTTGAAAAACTCGAAGGCGATGAGCTGATGGACGCTGTTGATACCGTCAGCCCGCAGCTCAGCCTGACTGCGATTCCTCAGCAGCAAAATATGTTAACCGAAAAAAATTCACAGACAGTCAAAACAGAAAGAACCACAGCCGATGCGCCGACAATCCAGAGAACTTTCCCTACAGATCTTATTTCAAACTGAATTTGCACCGCAAATGAACCTGAAGGATTTATCAAGTGTGTTTGAAAAAACATTCGATCATTCTGTGATGGAATACACAATGACTGTCGTCGAAGGTGTTAAAGCTAACAGTGAACGCATCGATGCGAAAATTACTTCTGCCAGCGCACATTGGAAGATCGATCGCATGGCGTCTGTTGACAGAAATATTTTGCGTATTGCAGTTTACGAAATGCTGATGGCCAAAGAAACTTTAGAACCAAAAATCGTGATCAATGAAGCCATCGAAATTGCAAAAATTTTTGGAACTCAAGAATCCAGTGCTTTCGTCAACGGTTTATTAGATCAAATTCTTAGAAATGAAAAATAATGCTCAAGCGTTTTCTGCAGGCTGTGATTTGTGGGTTTTGATCGACGATTCAAATTCACATTGGTGGAAAGAAATTAATTTTCATTCCGCATTTTTATTGTCCTCGTTGCAAAAACATAAAACCAAAGGCTTTACCCGCTCTGTTTCGAATGAAACCGAAAATATTTTAAATGAAACTGAATTTCCAAAATTTGATTTCAAATCTGATTCTAAAATTTTATTCATCGGCACTGAAAATCATTTTTTAAATCGTTGGATTACGGTTATTCAAAATAAAGCCGATATAGAGCTGCCTGAGTTTCAGAAAAATCTGAAAACTTTAAGACCAAATAATATTCGTTTTTTCTTTGATATTGAACTGCCAACTGGCCTTAAATCGAGTTTTCCGCAGTCTCAAATTATTTCAGACTCACATTAAATTCAAATTTCTTATACTGTATCAGTAACAACGTTTACAGGATGTGGAACTTGACTATGAAGACAACACTGACAAAAAAAATTGAGCTTTTATTCGAACAATCAAATATTGAAACAGCCAAACCTAATGCACCGCCTGTTGCAGTCATGACACTGGATAAATTGCAATTGCAATATGAAACGCTTGACCATGACGGCCTGCTTGAAAATATCAGCTACATGGCGACGAAAATGAATTCGACGTTTGATAATTGGAATTTATTTTTCACACGCTTAATACCGTTTTTCGAAGTTGGATTTTTATTTTCAGAAAATAAACTGCAAAATCAATTTTTATTTGGCAAAGAAATTTCAACGAAAAACAAATCCATTCAATTACGTCTGCCAAAATCAAATGTTTTTCAAATTTTACGAACTGATGCGCAAGCTGTGCTGACAAAAATGAATTTATATAATCTTTTTCGAACAGAGAAAATGAATTGTTTTTATATTCGCGTCGAAGACAACACCGGTTTTATTTTAATGACTGCCAAAGCTGAACCATGGTTGCAATTAAAAATGGATTCATTGCAAAAAGCACTGATTAATCACCAGCTGTAAAGGTCAAAAAATAAAAAATGCCATCAACACCGCATTCGCCAAACATACACACTATTTTTATTTTATCAGACGGCACAGGTGAAACTGCTGCTACGATGGTGCGAGCGGCCTTGGTGCAATATTCAGAACAAGAAATTAATATCGTGCGCTGTAAAAATTTGCGTTCCGAAGAGCAAATCAGCCGTGTGATTGATGATTGTTTCGAAAAACGTGGAATGCTGGCTTATACATTCGCAAGCCCTTTGATTCGAAAAAAAATTGCAGAACTGTGTTTAGAAAAATCAATTCCATCATCGGATTTATTGGGCCCATTAATCTACACATTAGATAATTTTTTCGGAGTTGAATCATCCAGCCAAATCGGAGCCCTTAGGCAAACCGATGACCAATATTACAAACGCATCGAGGCCATCGAATACACCGTCAGAAACGATGATGGTAAAATCACAAATGAATTGGATAAGGCCGATATTGTTTTGGTCGGCATCAGCCGCACCAGCAAAACGCCGCTGTCGATTTTTTTAGGTCACAAAGGCTGGAAAGTCGCAAACATCCCATTGGTTCTTGGCAGTCCCATACCACCCCAATTATTTACGATCGATCAGCGTAAAGTTGTGGGATTAATTATTGATATCGATTCATTACAAAGAATCAGAAAAAATCGTCTGGAAAAATTCGGCCAAGATTCTGGTGGCGAATACGCATCAGCACAACAAATTTTAAAAGAAATCGAATACGCCGAAAATTTATTTAAACAGAATCGCAGATGGCCTGTATTTAACGTGACCGAACGCGCTCTAGAAGAAACCGCCAGCGAGATTGTTCGCGTAATCGCAGCAAGGCTTGGTTTGCCAGATTCGGTGCTGTTTTAATTTCCATTTTCTAGCAACGCCTAAAGTACAATCAGAACCAACTGATTACAGATAATCCGAATTGATACTTTTAAAGTTAAATATTCAGTTAGGTTTTATACTTTCAAAAATACTTTTTTATAGAATTCAATTCTGTAATCACTGATTGATAGCTGAGGATTTATCAACTTAGCTTCTTTAAATCCCACCGAGGCTGCTATAGAGCGATTCGCTGCCGGCGATGGCGATAATAGTGAAATAAACTAGTAAAGCTGTGAACTTTTGGGGTAATGCTCGAACTTTAAGTAAGTTTGACAGTGGTTTATAAGTAAAGAAATTTCGTTATACTTTACCATTTTTTCA
>JAYTMM010000011.1:0-12682 GCA_043728555.1 Pseudobdellovibrionaceae bacterium | reverse complement strand
TTCAATGATTTTAAATCAACGCATGATCTGAGGCTGCGACCAATTAATCTTGAAATTTCTTGAGTGCGGCCGCCAGTCATTGATTTTTCACGTTTGATGCGTGTATGCGTTGATCTGGGTAACATTCCATATTCAGCCGTGACCCAGCCAGCACCTGTATTTTGCAGCCACGATGGTCCTTTGGATTCAAACGTTGCGGTACAAAGAACTTTCGTGTTGCCAAATTCAACCATCGCAGAACCTTCGGCATAATCTGAAATATTTGGAGTAATTTTGACAGTTCTTAATTGGTTTGATGTGCGTTTGTCTGAACGAATGAAAGACTGTGAATTTTCTTTTGGATTTTGCATGAAAGTATTCTTATTTGTTATCGTGCGCTTGTCATGTAATTACTGGATTGATTTTTTGTAATCCAAGACAGCATTGACGATGGTTTCAGCAATTTGAGTTTGATAGGCTTCAGTTTTTAGTTTTTCGGCTTCGACGGGGTTAGTTAAGAAGCCAATTTCAATTAATACGGATGGAAAACTGGTTTTTTCGATCACATAAAAACCAGATCTGCGCATTATGGACGGGCTAAGGCTCCATTGGGATTGCAATTTTTCTGAAAATAAATGGCTGTGTTTTGTTTTTCCGATGGATTCAAGATCTTCGACGATCGAATCGATGGCCATTTTTGATTTTATTTTTTTTTCAGGTTGAAAATACACTTCCATACCCGTGACTTGATTTGAGATCGAAGAATTCGCATGCAGACTCAGGTATAAATCGGGATCTACATTTTTGATACGATCATCTAATGAGACATATTTATTTTGTGATCGGGTTAACTGAACTTCAATTGAGGGCTGAGTTGTGCTGATGAGTGTTTGTATTTTTTTTGCTAAACTAAGAACTAAATCGGATTCTTTGGTTTTATGGCTGACAGCCCCCGCATCGTTTCCGCCATGTCCTGGATCAATCATCAAACGAAATTTTTTTTCTTGTGCAGATAAGCTCGTTTGTATTTGCAATAAAAATAAAAAAATAAAAAATTTCATCAAATATATTTTGGCCGATTTTTTGTTGAAAGAGAAAAAAAAAGACGGCTAGGCTTGTTGGGGGGGGAGTCAAGCTAACCGCCATGGGGGTACAAATATGTAAAGCAAGACTTTCGCCAAGTTCTATTGCGATTTAATCAGATTTGGACTGCCCAAGCTTTTTACAGTGACGCAAAATGATCGTATGAAAAGAACCATCTTATTAATAGCAATTGCCGCTTTGTCTCAACCGCTTTTTGCTGCGATTCCCAATCAGCAGACGATCAGCCCGGAAATTATTCGCGGTGGACGACCGTCGAATGCAGATTTGGATCAATTGAAATCGCAAGGATATAAAACCATCATCAATTTTGAAAATGATGCCGCAGTGGTTGCAACAGAAAAAGCCTACGCTGAAAAATTAGGTTTTAAATTCGTATCACGTCCGATGGATCCGTGGTCAACACCTGATGATGCGCAAATGAATGAAGTTTTAAAATTAATGTCTGACACAAAAAATCAACCGCTATTTATACACTGCCAACATGGTCGTGATCGTACGGGTTTGGTTTCTGCAGTTTACAGAGTCTTAAACCAAAAATGGACTCAATCCAATGCGCATGACGAAATGTTAGCCTTGGGTTTCAGAAAAATTTTCTCGAAAATGGATAAATATTTTTGGAATAAAAAAAATAAAACAAATTAAATTAAATTAAATTTTTAACAACAGCAACAACAGCAATTTTTATTATTAAGGAATCCAGATGAACAAAAAAACCGTATTATTTTTATCGACAGCCATTTTATTAACGCATTCAAATGTGACGTTCGCAGCTGACGTTGAAGGCGCGCAAATCGAAGCCGAAGAAGCCCAAGCCGATGTCGAAGCTGCAAAGGCAGAATCCGGTGAAGCTAAAAAACGCTTAGAGCAAGAACGCAAAAAAGCAGACTCTGCAAAAACAGAAGCTAAAAAATCTTTGGATAAATCAAAAGCACTTGAATCTGATTTAAAAAAAGAATTAGCCACAGCAGAAAAAGAAGCCGCTCAGAAAAAAATGGAAATGGCCGAAGCTGAAAAAACACAAAAACTATCAGAAAAAATGTCTGCAGAATTTGAACAAAAAATTGCAGCCAGCAAAGAAAAGATCACCATGCTGACAAAGCAAACTGTAGAAGCGCATGAAAAAAAGAAATTGGCAGAACAAAAAACTAAAGAATTAGAATCGCAAAATAAAGACAAAGACAAAGAATCCGCAAACATGTTAGCGGAATCACAGAAGGCTCAGAAAGAGGCCTTGCAAGCCCAAAATGATCAGAAAATGGCGCAGACGAAATTAACAAAAGCTCAAGCTGATTTACAGAAATCAACTGCTGAGGCGAAAATGTCAGATGCGCGTTTGGCTCAAGAAAAAACAAAGCTTGATGCCGACAACAAGCGTACCGAAGCCGAGATCGCTAAATTTAAAATTCAAATTCAGAATGCTCAAGCTGTTACAGCCAAAATCAAAGATGAAAATAAAAAAACCGAAGATCAGTCCAAAGAATTACAAAAAAAATTAGCAGATCAAAAATCAGAATTGTCGCAGGCACAAAAAGACGAAAGCAAAGCTCGTGAGCAAAATACGTCATTACGATCACAGCTTGAAAAAGAACGCGCAGAATATCAAAAATCATCAGCGCAAATGAATTTGCAAATTGCGCAATTGAAAAAAACACAAGCGTTATTAACGGCTGAAATTAAAAAAAATGAAGCCGATTCAGAAAAATATAAAAAAGATACAGTAAGTCTTGAAAAAGAACGAACTGCTTTAACAGCTGAAATTGAAAAATTGAAATCCAACCAAGAAGAAGCCAAGATAAAAATGGAAACTGCGAAATCAAACGCAGAGGCTGAAAAAATTAAATTAGAAACTGAAAAAATTAAAAAACCGAAAAAATAAAAATGTGGGCGATATATAACTCATTTAAAGGCTGGACGCTTTACGGATTGAATGAACGTGAAGTTCAGCTTGTATTAAACACGTTATCGCCCAATGAATTAAAATTAATATCAATATGTCATTTGACTGAAAAAAAATGGGAATTATTTAGCTCAGTCAAACATGCGCAATTTTTATCGACAACAGGGCAAATTAAAAATCATTTTCCGGATGTTCAAATCGAAGCTTCTGCAGATATTGAATCTGATTATTTTATCGTTAAACCTAAAAAAGTCATTTTACCGCGCTTATATGAACGAATCGAAGTCGAAATTGATGTGATGATCGAAGGTCATAATCATCAGTTCAAATCAAAAACGGTGGATTTGTCAGAAGGTGGAATTTATTTCAAAGATTTAATCCCTGATTGGGTTTCAGGATATTTTATAGTTGTTGTCAGTCATGCGGGAAAGAATCATCAAATCATGTGTGCGTTGGTCGAAGATCAAAAGATCAAACATCGCGTTCAAGTCATGAGCGAAGACTCAGATTCACATTTTGTAAGTTATAAAAATTTTTTAGATCAATTGCGCAGAGAAAAATTTTAAATACTTTTACCTTCGACCAATAAAGTCCGCGTCGGAAATGCAAAAGACAATTTTTGTTCGGCAGCCAATCTGTTAATTTGAAACAACCAATTTTCGTTTGTGGCGACTTCTAAAGTAGCATCATTTAATGTGTAATGAAAATTCACCAAGACATTCATCGATGATTCGGCAAAATCTATAAAATGAATTGTGATGCGTTCTTGGTCGACGATGGATTCTTGTTTTAAGTAATATTTTAAATTTTCTGTAAACTGTTGAATCTGGTTTTGACTGGCGCTGTAAGTAAAACCCAAAACAGTTCTGAATCTGAAAATATTATTTCGTTCTGTCATGTTATCAATTTTTTCTTTGGCGACGACGGAATTGGGTATCGTGATCACTGAATTATAAAATGTTCGTATGCGCGTTGACCTGAAGCCGACCTCAATAATATTGCCTTCAACATCTAAAATTTTAACTCGATCACCCAGTTTAAATGGTGAGTCTAATAAAATTGTAATCGTACCGAATACGTTGGCCACGGTGTCTTGGGCTGCGAACGCGAGCGCCACGCCACCAATACCAAGACCTGTAAGAAGTGCTGTCACGTTCACGCCAAAATTTTGTAAGACAATTAATCCGCCAACTAAAATCACAAAAACTTTTAATGTTTTTGTGGCTAACGGTGCTAATTGATCGTCGATTTGTGACGCTGTTTTTGCTGACCAAGCCTCGAGCACGAAGCCAAAAGCTTCAACAGCCAAATAAACTAAACGGACAGTGTTATAACATAAAAATAATTTAGAAAAAATCAGCAAATATTTTTCAAGGTTTATTGTGAGGTCTAAATTTTCAATCAGCACCATCGCAAAAATAGATAACAGAATCCAGCTGACGCTTTTTTCGATTTCAAGATCTAATAGATGCCTGACAAAAACATTTTTTTCGGCCCATTTTTTCTGACTGCGTTTGATTAAAATTAAGCCTCGTATAAATAACCCGCGAATTAAAAATAAAAATGAAAAACCTAAAATAATCGCCAGCCATTTCCAGTTAGGTACAGAAATGACAACTGAATTTAAAATTTGTTCAATTTCACCCGAAACAAAGGACGCCGAATTTGTAAATAGATTCATAAAATTCCTTACTTGAAAAAAACTAAAACAATAATTCCAATAATAATACGGTACACGCCAAACCATTTAAAACCGTATTTTTGAATCAACGAAATAAAAAATTTAATCGCCAGCACAGCAAAAACAAATGACAAAACAATTCCAGCAGTTAAATACATGATTTGGTCTGATTGAATAATATGTCGAATTTTCCAAAGTTTATATAATGTCGCAGCGGCCATTGTTGGAACGGCTAAGAAAAATGAAAATTCAGCGGCCGTTTTTTTAGTAAAACCCAAAGCTTGTGCACCAACGATCGTAGCCCCTGATCTGGAAACTCCGGGGATCATTGCGACACATTGTAAAAATCCAATTTTAAAAGAATCCAGCATTGACATGTTTTTTTCGACAGTGGTTTTAAAGATTGAATCGACAAACAATAAAATCACTCCACCTAAAATCAAAGACCATGCGATCACAGAATTATTTTCAGAAAGGCTAGCGACGAAGTCTTTGGCAAAAAAGCCAATCACTGCCGCAGGTAAAAAACCAATGAATAATTTTTTATAAAAACTGACATCAATTTTTATAAATTTGTCTTTATATAAATAGATGACCGCCAATATCGCCCCGAATTGAATAATCACATCAAAAGCTTTTAAAAATTCATTGGGTTGCAGATTTAAAAAATGGCCGGCCAATATGAGGTGGCCTGTGGATGATACGGGAATAAATTCCGTTAAGCCTTCGATCAGCGATAAAATAAAAACTTCAAAATATGTCATATATATATAGTTCAAACCTAATTTCGCGCTGCCTCAATTGAAACAATACGAAAGTCCAGACGCGTCAGCTCGATTTTTTACTACTTTTTTAAGATTTGGTCAGGATACGATTTATGAAATTAAAAAAACAGTTCCATGTTGGAACTAAAAAATAATAAGAACATGAGTTCTTAAAAGTTATTTAAAGAACAAGAGTTCTTAAAAATTAAATACGAAGAATTATTCACACGGAGGGAATATGATTCAATCAAAAAAAGCTATCTTGGCGATAGCGGTCGCAATGGGACTAAATGTTTCTGCAAACGCTGCAGAATTTTTAGTAAAATACAAAAACGAAAAAGCAGTGAACAACATTATTTCAATGCAGACAGAGTCGTCAGGCCTTGAAGTACGTGGTTTACACAAAGCCGGAAAATTATTGAAAGTAAATCTTCCTGCAAATGCAAAAGCACAAGCTCGTATGATTTCTTCTTTTTATGCTGATAAAAATGTTGAATACGTTGTGCCGAATTTTAAATTACATGCGTTTTCAACGCCTGTAGATATGAAAGCTTTGAAAACTCAGTATGCATTAACAAAAGTAAATGCAGAAGCCGCATGGAAACGTGCCGGTAATAAAGGTTCAAAAAACGTTTTGTTAGCAGTCATCGATACAGGTGTTGATTACAAACATAAAAACTTAGCACAAAACATGGTTCCTGGTTTTGACTTTCGCGATAACGATGCAGATCCAATGGATTTAACATCGCAACAAAATCCAGGTCACGGTACACATTGTGCGGGCATCGTCGGTGCAACTGGTTTAGTTGACGGTGGAACTCAAGGTATGAGCCCTGAAGTTTCAATTATGCCATTACGTTTTTTAGGTGCTGATGGATCAGGTGATCTTGATGGCGGCGTAAAAGCGATTGATTACGCGATCAGTAAAAATGTTCAAGTTATTTCAGCTTCGTGGGGTGCTTCGGTTCCTTTGTCGACGGCGAAACCTTTGGTTGAAGCGATTCAACGTGCTGAACAAGCTGGAATTATTTTCGTAACTGCAGCAGCAAATGACGGAAAAAATAATGACACAACTG
The DNA here is from genome assembly GCA_043728555.1 of Pseudobdellovibrionaceae bacterium. GTDB lineage: Bacteria > Bdellovibrionota > Bdellovibrionia > Bdellovibrionales > Bdellovibrionaceae > Pseudobdellovibrio. Next base: position 6,181 of record JAYTMM010000011.1, on the reverse strand, counting down.
AAGTTTATCCAGCGAACGCAGGAACTGCGAACATGATTACGGTTGCAGCTTCGGATTCATCGGATAACAAACCACAATGGTCAAACTACGGAAAAGCAAAAGTTTCCTTAGCCGCTCCAGGTGATGCGATTATTTCAACTTTACCAGGTGATAAATATGATAATTTATCTGGTACATCAATGGCTACACCGTTGGTTGCGGGTATGGTTGCATTTTTAAAAGCTCAAGATCCAAAATTGACGGGTGCAGAAGTACGTTCGTTATTGCAAGTTACTGGTGCAAAAGTAAAAATTGAAACAGCTTGTAATTGTCGTGTTGATGCATTGAGTGCTGTTGATACATTGTTGGCGCAAAAAGCATGGATGGTTCCAGCTGCTGCAACAATTGATGTGAATGCAACTTTGCAAATGAATATGAAAAATGCCAAAGGTGCAGTGACGTTCGTATCAAGTGATACAAATATCGCGACTGTAAATGCGGCTGGTTTGTTGACTGGTACTAAAGAAGGTACAGTCACTGTTAAGGCTACGGATGCTTCAGGAAATTCAGTTTCAACATTAGATATCAATGTTGGAAAAGTGGCTTCTTCGAATCCGGGAAATCCAGGAAACCCTCCAGGTGGTCCAACAGATCCAGGAACACCAGGACAATGTCCGTTGGGTGATCAGGCGTTGTGTGATGTGATTTGCAAAATCATGCCTACGGCACCATTTTGCGCACGTTAATTTAATAAATTATTATTAAATTTTAAAAGGAGTGGCGAAAGCCACTCCTTTTTTTATTTGTAGCGAGATATTTTTGTTTCATAAATCAATACGAAACACTCGCTATCTCAAAATAAGACAGTTAAAAAAATATTAAGATTTTACGCCAAAAGTCCGATAATATGTAAAACAACAGTACGTTGTCGGGAGACCTGAATTATGATCAACAGTTTTAAAATTTTATTTTTATTTCTGACTGCATTTTTGATCACCTCATGTAAAGGTGCATCTGATGGTTTTGCCCCTGGTGAATCAGTTCCTGCGACAACTCCAGCGACAGCATTAAATATTTCTCCTATAGCCACGTCATTAGCTATTAATAACACTTTTAATTTTACAGCCACCGGCGGAACAGCTCCATATAATTATTCAATCGTTAGTGGTGGTGGGCTGATTTTAACAGTGGCCGATATCGGTCAATTTACTGCTCCGGCATCTGCGGGTGTTGTGATTGTTCAGCTGTCAGATTCTTTGGGTGCAACAGTCACGGCAAATGTGACAGTGAATGCGGCTTTGCAAATTTCACCAATTTCGCAAACGATCATGACCAATGCGACATTAAGTTTGTCTGCAACAGGTGGAGTGTCTCCGTATTTGTTTTCAGTTTCTGCGGGAGCGGGCTCTGTTGATCCATCGACGGGTTTATATACAGCGCCGGCATCAAACACGGTGGCCACAGTTTTAGTGACAGATTCGATCGGTAACACATCCTCATCAGTACTCACGGTGACTTCGGTTTTAAGTTTAAGTCCAGCCTCTGTAACATTGGTCGTGAATGACACACAAACATTTTTCGGCAGCGGTGGAACTCCGCCGCTCACATATTCAATCGTATCTGGTGGTGGAACAATAAATTCAACAACCGGATTATTCACGGCACCTGCATCTGCAGGCACAGTCACTGTTCGCGTGACCGATGCATTGGCTGCCACAGCAACGTCAACAGTAACAGTCAATTCAGCCTTAGCAATTTCACCGACATCAATCACATTATCAGTGAATGGTAATTTAACGTTCGCAACAACGGGTGGAGTTGCTCCGAATACATTTACAATTTTTTCTGGTGGTGGAGTCATTAATTCTGCAACCGGTGCATACACAGCACCTGCGACAGCCGGCAGTGCAGTGATTCGTGTGACAGACAGCTTAGGTCATACGGCAAATTCAACAGTGACAATTACAAATGCGTTAGGAATTTCTCCTGCGGCGGTCACGTTAGCCGTCAACAATACACAAACTTTTTCGGCGGTGGGTGGATCTGGTCCATTCACATATTCAATTTTTTCAGGCGGCGGAACAATCAATTCTGCGACGGGTTTTTTCACGGCTCCGGCGACGGCAGGAACCGTCACAGTTCGCGTGACCGATTCATTAAGTGCAACAGCTAACGCAACAGTGACCGTGAATGCAGCGTTAGCGATTTCACCAGCCTCAGTCACAAAAGCCGTCAGTGCTACGCACACATTTTCGGCCAGTGGAGGAGTCAGTCCGTACGTTTTTTCAATCGTCAGCGGCGGTGGCAGTATTAATTCAACAACAGGATTATTTACTGCACCTGTAACGGCGGGTTCAGTCACGGTGCGAGTGACGGATGCACTTTCAAATATTTCAAATTCAACAGTGACAGTCGTTTCAGTTTTAGCCATCACGCCAACAACAAAAACCTTGGCTGTTAATAATGTATTTTCTTTTGCGGGGAGCGGAGGCCTTGCTCCGTACACATTTTCAATTTTTTCAGGTGGCGGCAGTATTATTGCAGCAACAGGCGCATACACAGCGCCTGCAACAGCTGGCAGTGCGGTTGTTCGCGTAACCGATGCGATCGGGCAAACGGCAAATTCAACAGTTACAATTAATTCAACACTTGCGATTTCGCCGGCTTCGGTCAATTTAGTCATCAGCGGAACGCAAACTTTTTCAAGCAGTGGTGGAGTCAGTCCGTACACGTATTCAATCGTCAGTGGTGGCGGAAGTATCGTTGCAGCAACGGGTGCATTCACTGCGCCTGCGACAGCGGGTTCAGTGACAGTTCGAGTGACCGATTCATTAAGTAATACATCAAACGCAACAGTGACAGTGGTTAGCGCGTTAACAATTTCGCCTGCGACAAAAACTTTGGCTGTGAATAATTTATTTACATTTTCAGCAAGCGGTGGATTAGCGCCGTACACATTTTCAATTTTTTCAGGTGGTGGCAGTATCGTTGCGGCAACGGGTGCATACACAGCTCCTGCAACTTCAGGCAGCGCTGTTATTCAAGTGACAGATTCGTTGGGGCAAACTTCAAATTCAACAGTCACAATTAATTCTGCGTTAGCTATTTCACCGGCAGCACCAACCTTGGCCGTCAGCGGAACACAAACTTTTTCAGCCACAGGTGGAGTCAGTCCGTACACGTATTCAATTTTTTCAGGCGGCGGAACAATCGTTGCAGCGACAGGTGCTTTTACTGCACCGGCAACAGCTGGTACAGTTACGGTTCGAGTAACCGATTCATTAAGTAATATTTCGAATGCGACAGTGACAGTAAATCCGGCGTTAGCCATAACTCCTGCGTCGTTAAATATTGTGATGAGCGGAACACAAACTTTTTCAGCCACAGGTGGAGTCAGTCCGTACACATATTCAATTGTCAGTGGTGGCGGCAGTATCGTCGCAGCGACGGGTGCTTTCACGGCACCTGCCACAGCGGGTTCGGTGACTGTTCGAGTAACAGATAGTTTATCAAATATTTCAAATGCAACTGTGACTGTCGTAAGTAGTGTTGCTATAACTCCGTCGACAAAATCTTTGTCTGTAAATAATTTATTTACTTTTTCTGCTTCGGGTGGATTTGCTCCGTACACATATTCAATTTTTTCAGGTGGTGGCAGTGTCAATTCATCGACCGGTGCTTACACCGCGCCGGCAACGGCTGGCAGTGCCATCGTTCGAGTGACAGATTCTTTAAGTCAAATTTCTAATTCGACGGTGACAATCAATGCGGCGCTTGCGATAACTCCTGCCGCTCCAACATTAGCTGTCAGTGGTACACAAACATTTTCAGCCACAGGCGGAGTCAGTCCGTACACATATTCAATTGTCAGTGGTGGCGGTAGTATCGTTGCAGCAACGGGAGCATTCACGGCTCCTGCGACAGCGGGTTCGGTGACAGTGCGTGTGACTGATTCATTAAGTAATACTTCAAACACAACAGTGACAGTGAATCCAGCGCTGGCAATATCGCCGACTGTTGCAACTTTGGCTGTGAATAATGTCACAACATTTTCAGCGACCGGTGGAGTCAGTCCCTACACGTATTCAATTTTTTCAGGTTTAGGCAGTATCAATTCATCATCAGGAATTTTCACGGCTCCTGCGACAGCGGGTTCGGTGACAGTGCAAGTGACTGATTCATTAAGTAATATTTCAAGCGCAACAGTCACGGTGAATGCAGCCTTGGCCATCAGCCCAGTGACAGTGACATTGGCTGTGAATGGCACACAAACATTTTCTACAACTGGTGGAGTCGGTACAAAAACATTTTCAGTGTTATCTGGTGGTGGATCAATTAATTCTTCAACGGGTGCATTCACGGCTCCTGCAACTTCGCAAGCGGTTACCGTGCGAGTGACAGATTCATTATCAAATATTTCTGATTCAACAGTGACAGTGAATGGGCCATTGGCAATGACGCCAACAACATTAAATATTGTGGCCAATGGCGCACAAACATTTGTGGCTGCTGGTGGAGTTCCTCCATACACGTATTCAGTTTTTTCTGGAGCTGGAACAATCGATCCCGTGCTGGGTGATTATGTCGCCGGAGCTTCGGCAGGAACGGATGTTGTTCGAGTGACCGATTCGGCTGCGACCGTTGTGAGTGTGACGGTGAATGTGTATGATCCGTTAACATTGTCGCCGTTATCTGTGACCTTATCAATTAACGGAACACAAACTTTTACAGGAACAGGCGGATCAGGTACGCGCACTTTTGCAATCGTCAGCGGTGGTGGAACAATAAATTCATCGACAGGATTGTACACGGCACCGGCGACGGCAGGCAGTGCCGTGATCAGCGTGACCGACAGTTTGTTAAATACAATTTCAGCGAATATTTCAATCGTCAGTACATTAACAATCAGTCCGTTAACATTAAAATTACCCGTTTTTTCGACGGCAACTTTTTCTGCAGTGCTGGGAACAGCGCCGTACACGTATTCAATTTTTGTAGGAACTGGTTCTGTTGTTGGGGCCACAGGCGTATACACCGGTGGAACAGCTGCTGGAACAGATACAGTTCGAGTGACTGATGCGGGTTTAAATACTTCAAACGCAGCTGTCACATTGATCGAGCCTGTGCAAATTGTTTCGGGATCATATCACACATGTGCAAGGTACAACGAAGGTTCAGTGAAGTGTTGGGGATTAAATTCATCGGGTCAATTGGGTCTGGGTGATACGACAACACGCGGATCAGTTGCAAACCAAGGCGGAAGTGCATTGCCATTTGTAAATTTAGGAACAAGTCGCACAGCAATCGCATTAGCCGCAGGATACATGCACACATGCGCAATCTTAGATAATAATTCAGTGAAATGTTGGGGATTAAATTCATCGGGTCAATTAGGTCTGGGTGATGCGACAATACGTGGAACAACAGCTGCATCAATGGGTGATGCCTTATTAGCAGTAAATTTAGGAACAGGCCGCACGGCTTTAAAAATTGCAGCAGGTAATTCAACAACATGTGCAATTTTAGATAACAATACTTTAAAGTGTTGGGGTTCAAACACGTACGGACAATTGGGCCAAGACAACACAACGATCAAAGGTAGCACTGCTGGCACAATGGGTGATACTTTATTAGCCGTAAATTTAGGTGCAGGACGAACAGCAAAAGATGTTTCAGTCGGACTTGATCAAACTTGTGTGATTTTAGATAACAATACTTTGAAATGTTTTGGTCGAAATAATTACGGTCAATTGGGTTACGATAATATAACAACTTTAGGTGATACAGCCGGCGAAATGGCAGCCCTTGCAGCTGTGAATTTAGGTGCAGGTCGCACGGCAGTTTCAGTTTCAGCAGGTTATTCATTCACTTGTGTGATTTTAGATAATGCGACTTTAAAATGTTTTGGCCGCAATCAATCGGGTCAATTGGGCATTGATTCAGTAACGACGAAAGGTGCAACAGCCGGAGACATGGCAGCCCTTGCCGCGATCAATTTAGGTTTTTCGCCAACAAAAGTTTCGGCCAGTCGTCAGCGCACTTGTGCGATGAATGCGACAACATTTAAATGTTGGGGTTTGAATACTACGGGCCAGTTGCTTGTCGGTAGCACAACAACATTGGGTGATACGGCCGGTGAAATGGCAGCCCTTGCAAATATAAATTTAGGAACGTCGATGGTAGCTTCAGATGTTTCATCGGG
>JAYTMM010000010.1:0-7146 GCA_043728555.1 Pseudobdellovibrionaceae bacterium | reverse complement strand
CCGCGTGATTTTTATTTGCCGCTAATAGATTTTTGCAAACAACAAAAAATTGCTGTTTGGGCCGATGAAGTTCAAACGTTCGCTCGGACCGGTGAATTTTTCGCATTTGAAACAATGGATCTAGGTGAATATGTAGATATCGTAACAATCGCAAAAACAGTTCAGTTGGGCGCAACACTGTACACCGAAGAATATAATCCAAAACCGGGTTTAATTGCTGGAACATTTTCAGGGTCTGGTTCATCGATGTCAGCAGGACTTGAAATTTTAGATATGCTTGAAGAAGGCTATTTGGGCCCGAACGGACGCATTTTGGCGATTCATAAAAAATTTATTGATGGATTAAATCATTTAAATCAAACGTCTTGTAAAAATCTTTTACAAGACGCGGGCGGAATGGGTTTGATGATTGCATTTACTCCGTTTGATGGAAAAAAAGAACAAGTTGAATTATTTATTAAAAAATTATTTAAAAATGGAATCATCGCGTTCAGTTGCGGCAAAGATCCCGTGCGTATTCGATTTTTGGTGCCTGCGATTATCCAAGACATGGATATCCATTTAGCATTGGATATTATTGAAAAAACTGTTCTTGAAGGTTTGTCGTAGGGCCTGTGCTTGAGTTTTGACTTTATACAGGAATGCAGAAAACTGATTTCATTCGATACTTCGCCGCTGCAATCAACGGCCGAAGTCTGTGAATATTTATCGGCATTGGCTCGTGAAAACGGTTTATACGTTGAAATTCAGAACGAAATTCAAAATGGAATTTCGCAAGCGAACATTTCAGTTCGATGTCAGCCTTTTATTGCGGGTGACCAAGAATTTTTATTACAAACTCATTTAGATACAGTCGATCCAGGATCGTTTTCGTTATGGAAAAAAAATTCGTTTAATCCATTCGATGCTGTGATCGAAGACGGAAAAATTTTCGGATTAGGTGCTGCTGAAGTTAAACTGGATTTTTTATGTAAATTGCACGTCATGATTCAATTAAAAAATTCTGTGTTTAAAAATTTAAAACCGGTTTTGGTTGGAACGTTCGGCGAAGAAACGGGCATGCAAGGTGCGTTGAAATTAATTCGTAAAAATAAAATCAATGCAAAATATGCACTGATTGGTGAACCTACGAATTTAAATTTAGTGAATGCGTCCAAAGGTTTTGCGACGGTCGAAATAAAAATACCAATTTCTATCGAAGAACAAAAATACAAAAGCGAAAAATCAATTTCAGAATCCGCATCAACACAAACAAAAATATTTTCCGGAAAATCTGCACATTCTTCGACGCCACATCTGGGTGAAAGTGCAGCGGTTAAAATGTTTGAATTTTTAAACCAAATGCCAGATCAAGTGGTGATCGTTGATATCGATGCAGGAACGCGCGTGAACATGATTCCCAATCAAGCCATGATTGAGTTTGATGTGACAGCTTCAGTACAACAGACATTGTTAAAAAAAATAAATTCTTTATACTCTGCAATGAATTTGGTTCAAGAAAAAATGAAAACTGTTGTCGATGACGACTTTGAACCGAAACATTCAACACTGTCGGTGGGAATTATCAGAACTTTTGCTGATTATATTTTTATTGGTGGATCATGTCGAATTTTGCCTTCTGTTCAGCAGGATACCTATGAATCGTGGATGAAATTAATACACCAAGCTTGTTCTGAAGTTGGTGCTGAATTTCGTTTGCAAGACTATAAGCGTCCGTTTCGAACGACAGAAAATTCACCCTTTGTCAGAGGTGCGATACAAGAACTGGAAAAATTAGGGCTTGATTCGCAGTGTCGGTCGCTGGCGTCGACAAACGAAGCCAGTTTATTTTCGCGCCTAGGCATAGAATGTCTTTGTCTGGGTGCAGGGTTACGCGAAGGCAATGTTCATACACCCAACGAATATGTTACAATTTCAGACTTAGAAAAGGCGATGATTTTTTATAAAAAAATGATCGAAAGGTTTTGCTTATGAGTTTTATAGTACGAGCAGTTCAGCGTGATGATTTGATTCAATTAACAGATTTAGCGAAGCAATTTAATTTATTAAATTTGCCGGGTGATAAAAAAATAATTAGCGAAAAAATAAATCGCAGTGAATTGTCATTTGCCGGAGATTTGCCTAAAGAAAAATCGGAATATTTATTTGTGCTTGAAGACACCGAAGAACAACAGGTTGTCGGCAGTTCACTGATTTTAGCAAAACACGGATCTGATGAAGTACCACATTGTTATTTTAAAATTTTAAAGCGTGATCATTTTTCAAAAGATTTGGGCATCGGATTTATTCATCAAGTGTTGCGTTTTCAATTAGACACTGACGGACCGACTGAAATCGGTGGTCTGCTGGTTGATAAAACATATCGCCGCAGACCGGAACGTTTGGGTAAGCAAATTTCTTTAAGTCGATTTTTATTTATGGCATTACATCCGGATCGTTTTGAAAAACGTGTGTTGTGTGAATTGACTCCGCCATTAACCGAAGAAGGTCGCAGTGAATTTTGGGAGGCCTTAGGCCGCAGATTTACAGGTCTTCCTTACCAAGAAGCTGATGCGCTTTCACAAACGAACAAAGAATTTATTGAATCACTATTTCCTGAAGAAGATATTTACTTAAGCCTTTTGGATTCCAAAGCACGTTTGGTTTTAGGCCGCGTTGGCGAATCGACAAAGCCCGCACAACATTTATTAGAAAGCATTGGTTTTGAATATTTGGACGAAGTTGATCCGTTCGATGGTGGGCCACATTACGGTTCAAAAACTGAAAATATTTTGCCAATTAAACAGGGTCAAAAATTACGTATTGGTGAAATCAAAGACGCCACATTTAAAACGCAAGGTTTAATTGGTTTGGGTGCTGATGATTTCAGAGCAACACTGACAGCTTATGAAATTCGCGATGGTATTGTGGCTGTTCCAACGAAAACGCGGGATCTTTTAAAAATTGACCAAGACCAAGAAGTTTTTATTACTCCTTTTGAATACGGAAAAAAAGCATAACTTTTTAAATATTATTTATAGAAAGACTTTATGAATTATAAGCAAATCAATTTTTTAGGTGATTTTATTTCAGGAAAATTCATTCACGGTGTAAAACCCGATGGACAATTCAAAGATATCAGCCCTGGTGATTTATCAGATCAAATTATGACTGTAAATTTCAAATTAGACCACATTGATGTGGCTTGTGCAGATGCAAAAAAAGCCTATTTACCGTGGGCGAAGTTATCTTATGATGATCGTAAAAAATATATTTTGAAATTAAAAGATATTTTCATAGCTCACGAATCTGAAATGGCTGAAGCCATCGCGCGCGACACTGGAAAAGCTTTGTGGGACGCAACAACTGAAGCCAAAGCATTATCTGCAAAAATTGATATTACAATCAATGAATCGATGAAATTGGTTTCTGAAGAACGCATTACTAACGCACTACCAAATGTTGACGGCGTCTTAAGATATAAATCACGCGGTGTGATGGCTGTTGTGGGTCCTTTTAATTTTCCAGCGCATTTACCGAACGGTCATATTATTCCTGCATTGTTAACGGGGAACACAATTGTTTATAAGCCCTCTGAACAAACTCCGTTTGTGGCTCAATTGTATTCGCAGTTTATTGAAAAAGCAGAATTGCCAGCCGGAGTTTTCAATATGGTTCACGGCGAAGCTGAAACTGGTCGAAAGCTTGTGGCGCATGAATTGGTCGACGGAATTTTATTTACAGGTTCGTACGAAGTCGGTCTTAAAATAAAACAAGAAACTTTAAATCAGTATTGGAAAATTCTGGCCCTTGAAATGGGTGGAAAAAATGCCACTGTGGTTTGGGACGATGCCGATTTGGACAAAGCCGTTTATGAAACCATCGTCGGCGCGTATATGTCTGCGGGGCAACGTTGTTCAGGAACATCGAAAGTTATTTTACATGATAAAATTGCAGATCAATTTACAGATCGATTTTATAACACAGCCAAAAAATTAACAATTAATCATTGGTCGAAAAATCCCTTCATGGGATCGCTCATCAACGCGCAAGCCGTTGAAAAATACGTACGTTTCCAAGAAATGGCGAACCGAGAAAATTGTGAAAGTTTGATGCGTGGAAAATCTTTGGATCTGGATGTGAAGGGCCACTATGTCACACCCAGTATTCATTTAGTAAAAGCATTTGATCCGAAATCAATTTATCAAAAAACAGAAATTTTCGGACCGAATGTGGCGATTTACAGATCCAGTGATTTTGAAAACGCTTTAGAAAATGTGAATTCATCAGGTTATGGTTTGTGCATGGCTTTATTTACAAAGAATAAAGAACTTTATAATGAAGCGTTATTAAAAGCGCGCGTGGGTTTATTAAATTTAAATCGTACAACAAATGGCGCAAGTTCACGTTTACCATTTGGTGGAATGGGAAAATCTGGAAACGACAGGCCATCGGGCCATTTTGCAGTTCAGTATTGTACAGTGCCGATGGCCAGTCTTGAGGACCCTACAGAGCTTGATAAAACAAAATTACTTCCGGGAGTAACGCTTGAGTAAAAAAATGAAAATGATGATTGCGGCGCTTAGTTTATTTACGACGACATTGTCGTTAACAATTTTATTTTTTGGCTATCAATTTCTGGGTTCTGGCACCGCGAATGATGCCACTGAAATTTTATTTGATGTGACTCCGGGTCAGTCAATGTCAACCGTTGCGGCGAATCTTGAATCGCAGCATTTGATCAAAAATGCGTGGTTATTTTCAAAATATTCACGTTTCAAAGGTACAAATTCAAAATTAAAAAAAGGTGAATACTCGTTAAATCAAGCAATGACGCCGAATCAAGTTTTAAATGTGATCACATCAGGTAAAAGCGTCATGCGCAGTCTGACAATTCCAGAGGGAAAAAATATTTTTGATATCGCTGATATTTTAGAACGCAGTGGTTATGGCACAAAACAAGATTTTTTAAAATTAGCAACTGATAAAGAATTTGTACAAAGTCTGCTTGGCGAAAAATTAGAATCGCTTGAAGGCTATTTGTTTCCGGATACTTATAAGGTCACCAAATTTGATACTCAAAAAGAAATCATTCAACAAATGACGACACATTTTTTAAATGTGTACAAAGACATCGAACCCATGGCTCAAAAATTAAATTGGTCGCGTTCAAAATTAATTACGTTTGCCAGCATTGTTGAAAAAGAAACCGGAGCAGCATCGGATCGCCCTTTGGTTTCATCAGTTTTTCATAATCGACTGAAAACCAATATGAAATTACAAACCGACCCAACAGTGCTTTACGGCAAAGCGATGTTGTTGGGTGCAATGCCAAATAATATTACGCGCGCAGATTTACAAACGCCAACGAAGTACAATTCATACACAAATTTTGGATTGCCGCCGACGCCCATTTCAAATCCCGGTCGTGATGCGATTTTAGCTGCAGTGAATCCTGCAAATACAAAATACATTTATTTTGTCAGTCGCAATGATGGAACCACAGCATTTACTGAAACTTTAGCTCAGCACAATGCAGCCGTTCAAAAATTTCAGATGAATGCAAAAAATCGGGATGGAAAATCGTGGCGTGATTTAAATCCGGGGAAGTAAATCAGATTTTATTCCTGTGACTGTGCGGGAACAAATTGATTCAATTCAGAGTTATATTTGAAAATATTCAAACGTGAGTTTCCACTGCGATCTACCGTTGGAGCGATAATTTCAACGATGCCGTCGTGATCGACATCATTTAATCCCAAATTCACCGAATTGCCATTGATCATTAAAAAAGCTTCAGAATCATCTGTTAAAGAAAATTTTTGTTTCAGGTGCTGATTATTTTGAATATCTTTTTCAAAGATCTCAATATCAATGCCAGATTCAGTTTTAATTTTAAAAATGACGAATTTTTGATTAGAAAATTCTGTGAAAATTTTAGCTAAAATTTCACGAGTTTGTATTTTTTCTGAATTGAAAAAGTCACGAACTTTGGGCTGCGCTGATAAAATAGCTATCACTAATGCACTGATACCCAGAGCTATTAATAAAGTATAATTTTTTTTTGATGCCGCTGTGTTTTTATTTGAATCCATCACAGATTATTCTGTTATAGTTTACTGCATGGGTCAAATCAGTAAGTCAGATTTTTATCAGTTATTACAAAGTCGCAAATCAATTCGTCAATTTAAAACCGATGATGTGCCACAAGATGTGCTTGAACGAATTATTCATCAAGCGGCAATGCATGCTCCGTCGGGAAAAAATCGACAGAACTGGCGTTTTTTCGTTGTTCAAGGTGAAAAGAAAAATCAATATTTAAAATTTTCGCAAAAATCTTGGCTGGGTATCAAAGATGTTTTGCAGCAACGCCTGAAACCATCTTTGTATGCATTCACCGAAAGATTTTTTTATACATTAGGCAATGCTCCAGTCGTTATTTTTGCCTACAGTCATAATTCACCGGACGAGCGTTACCACACCAGTATCGGCAGTGTGTATATGGCCGTGCAAAATTTAAATTTGGCCTGTCAAATTGAAGGTCTTGGCTGTTGCACGATGGGTGCGCCGCTAGAAATAAAAAACGAAGTCGATCAATTTTTGGGAATTATTGATTTGCCAGAATACAAATCAGGTGAACTTGAATTATTGTGTGCAGTAGCTATTGGTTATGCTGATCACGAACCACCCAAGCCAAACAGGCAAATCGAAAATCGCATTACGTGGTTAAAATAAGTACTGACAAGAATTCAAAGATGTTTTTTGTCTAGTTAAACGAGCATAGCTAACAATGCCTTTAATAATTTTAAAACCTTCATTTGAAAATTGAGCATTCCCTGAAATTTCCAAAGGAAATTCAGGATGAAACTGCACAGAAAGACTTTTATTATTTTTTCCCTGCAGGGCTTCGACGATCTGATCTTTATCGTCGGTGGCAATTTGCAATGATTCGCCTTTTGAATTTAGATCGACAGCTTGATGATGAACGCTGTTGACTTGTAATTCGGCGCTATTTTTTAAAAATCGTGTCAATAATGATTTTTCGATATCGATGCTGTGCCACGTTTGCATTTCTGTTGAATTTTTTCCGTCTAAGTTGATGTGGTAATCTGTTGTGCCAGAATTTGTTTTTGTTAAATCTTGAAATAATTTGTGACCATCGGCGAG
>JAYTMM010000009.1:0-31220 GCA_043728555.1 Pseudobdellovibrionaceae bacterium | reverse complement strand
GCAAAAAGTAATTTGTATGTCTATACGGACTGGCGAAGGTTTAATATACAGCTGATAACTGGTTCCGAGTCAGTAGCAGATTATGTGGTCTATTTAGACAATCAAAAAGAAAAGCCAAAAGAAGTCAGAACCGTTATTAATTGGATGAGTTATTCGAAAGAAATGAGCAATGGAAATTTTATTTTTTTAACGAAACGATTAAGTCGAACAAAAGATTTATTGTTGATAGATTTTGAAATAAAATCTTCTGTGAAATCAAAAATAGATCCTGCATTTGTCTGGATTACACAATCAGGTAAAACGAAACCTATTCACAATCTGATTTTATCAAATCTTGACGTTAAGCCAAATGAAAAAATATCAGGTCTGATTCAAATTCTACGCTCAGATGTTGATGAAACAGCACAAATAAAAATTGAGTTGAGATCTAAAAAAACATCTCATGTTATTTTACCAAAGGCTAAATTATGGAAATAGCTAAAAATAAGAATTGGTTTTCTCGTTTATTTTTAAAAGAGGAAAAGCCATTTATTTCTAAGCGTGATATTAATTGGAAAAGAATGACTCATGCTGGAATTGCCTCGGTCGTGGTGCTTGTTCTTGTACTGTTAATGCTGCCAGAGACAAAACCTAAAACAACTGATTTTCAGGAAAAAGCAGATATGGGTTCTGTTGGTGCGGTTAAGGCTGTTGAAGCGGACCCTGCAAATGATGCGTGGGCTCAGCTTCAACAGAGTAGACCAAATTTAAAAACAGTGCCATCGTCGACTGATTATCTTCATGAGAATATCGGAAATGGTGGCTCTGCTGGCAAAGATCGAAATAGTTCAATGATTATTGCAAGGTCTGGTGTGGATGGAAAAAATCAAGTACCAGCGGGCACGCGAATTTCGGTTAAACTTTTGCAAAAAGTTATTGTTTCAAACCAAGCGATGCCAGTGATCGGGATTGTTACAAAAGAAGTTGTTCATGAAGATTCAGTCGCCATTCCGCAGGGTGCAAAAATTTTTGGAGAAGCTTCGTATGATGATTCTTCTGAAAGAGCACAAATTTCTTGGAAATCGGTGCAGTATCCTGATGGTCGAGAGCGCCAACTTGCTGGGATTGGAGTTTCGTCTGATGGTCACGGTGGTGTCGAAGGAAATGTGCATTCAGAAGCCTTAAAAAATACAATAGGCCAAACACTTACACGTTTTGTGGGAGCTTACGCTGAAGGATCAATGCAAAAGGGTGCGCTCGGATCAAGTGCTGGCGGTGAAGATAATGGTATGAAAAATGCCGTTGCTGAAACTGCAAAAGATCGCGCAGATGCTTGGGCACATGAACTGCAAAAAGATAAAAAATGGATTGAGCTTAATTCAAATACAGAATTTTTTATGGTTTTAAGCGCATCATTTTTATTTAGAGACCCAGGTTCGTATGGCAGATGAGAACCCAAATTTAAATGGTTCAGATCATGGGTTGATGGTTGGCGCTGCATTATTTTTATTAGCAGCAATGATTGATAAATTTTCTAAGTGGTGGGCTGTCTGGATTAAATCGCCGTTGCATCAGCTCATGTTTTCTTTTTCTGCGTGTGCTACAGTGTTTGTACTTTATGTGCTGATTTCGCATAGGTTTCAAATGTTCTCAGAAAGAAGAAGAAAAGAAGAAGCAATTATTGGTGATGACAAGGACGCAGTTTTTTGTGGAATAACGGATAAATCTGAAGAAGTTTTTATTAAACTCAGGCAGCGAGCTATGCACGCCCAAGTAATCGGGACTACGAATGCGGGTAAAACTGAATCAGTCATTTTACCTTGGGCTATTCAAGATATGGAGCAAGGACGCGGACTAATTTTAATAGACGGTAAATCAGATCGGTCACTACTTGATAAACTTTGGTCCTATGCAGTGAAATCTGGGCGTGAAAAAGATTTCAGACTATTTTCTTTAGGGAATATTGAGGAGTCATACCAGTTCAACCCTTTAATCGGTGGATCGACGGAAGAAGTTGCTGAGCGTGTGTTTAATTCGTTTGAATTTGATAACCCTCATTACCGAAGTGTTCAGTTTGAGGTTTTTTCGCAATTTCTGAGGCTATTTGAAATTCTTGGAGAAGTGCCAACTTTTTTAAAACTGCATCAAGCGATCAGTCAGCCTTCAAAGCTTTATGCCCTTATGAATAAAAAGGAAAACGATCCAATAAAACAGTGGCTAAAAAACTTTTCTGAAATTCCAGCGGGTGATCGAATAGACAGTACAAGTGGTCTAACTGCGGCCTTAAGTCACTTTGCTTTTGGGCGAACCTCTATTTTGTATAATACGGAAAATCCGATGATTAATCTTGAAGAGGCTCTAAGTAAAAACCAAATTATCTATTTTCAGTTGCCTGTTTTACTTACGCCATTTTTGGGAAAAGCGACTGGGAAAATGGTCTTGCAAAGTCTACAAGCTGCTATTGCTAACAGACATCGTGGTGAAAATAGAAATCCGCAGTTCTATTCAGTGTTTCTAGATGATTTTACCGAGTATTTATATGAGGGGTTTGTTTCGGTTTTAAATAAAAGTCGAAGTGCTCATGTAGGAATCGTCTTTGCGCATCAAGCTTTGGGTGATTTAAAAACTCTTGGCGATGCAATCGCAAATTCAATTTTGACGAATTCAAATTTAAAAATTGTTATGCGTGGAAACGAACCCGATTCTGCTGAATACTTCTCGAAAGTCATAGGTACAGTTAAGTCGATTAAATATACTGAAAGAACTAAAAAAGGTTTTGGTGATCCAGAAGGAACTGGCGACGCTTCGGCGCGAGAGGTGGATGAGTTTATTGTGCACCCAAATACATTTAAAAATGAACTGGGTGTCGGCGAAGCGATCATGGTTATTCCTCATGAGGCTGGAAGTAAAACAATTAAAATTAAATTTAGAAAATACGATGATTTGCCAGTTGAGCCTATTTCTAAAATTGAAAAATCAGCAGCCAAAGCTTTACGGGCTGCTTAAGAATTTCAAAAAAATCAAAGGAAAGTTTAATGACTAAAGAAAGAAAACAGTTTCTATATTTTACTGTAATTCATTTAACTGCACTGATACTAGTGATGTTGTCAAGTGGATGTTCAACAGCAAATAAAAGCGTCGGTCTTGGTGGTATAATCGGAGCGGGAACAGGTGCTATGCTTGGTGGAATTGCTGACTCTGGTAAAGATGGTGAGTATCGCACAAGAAATGTCATTGTTGGCGCAACCCTCGGTGGAATGGCTGGAATGATCACGGGATCTGTTCTACATAAAGAAATGGATGAACAGAAAAAAGAAGCTTATCTGAAAGGACGAGCATCCTCCCCAGCTCCTCAAGCGGGCGTGATGCCGTCCTTAAGCCAAGTAAAAGTTCGCACTGAGTGGATAGAAAGTCGTGTTTCAGGTAATCGCTTTATCGAAGGACACTTTGAATATGTCATCGAAGAGCCATCTCGCTGGGATGCAAAATGAGGCTTTGTGAGCCCATTCGTGAAATTGAATTAGCGGCCAGAACGGGCTTTTTAAGTAAAAAAATTTGGAATGAATTCTTCGCATCGGGAAAAATAGCTTGGAGAAATCGAAGTTGGAAAAACCTTGTGGTCAGAAAATATTTCTTACCACATTATGCAACACTGGCTTCAGATAGTGTCATTCGGCTGAATTCAAAACATCCGTTGGTTGTTAAAATGATCGGCGATAAAATACCTCAAGTTCCTTCAATTGCTGTTATTGATCATGATGAAACTGTGGTTAAAACATTTTTGCTTTTAAAAAATATGGATATTTTAAAAGCAGCAAAATTTGAAACTGAGCTTAAGCGCGAAGATTTGCGAAACAAAAGACACTTTGATCCGACGGATAAAACTAAGTTTCCGGATCTAATGATTCAGTTGAACTCGATTCAACCCAGTGGTCAAATTGCGATTGAGATTGAATTATCTAGAAAAGAACCTAAGCGCTACAGGCAGATGATGAATTCGTATATGTGCGCTAAGGATATTTCAAAAATTATTTTTGTTACAGAGTTAGATGTTGTTAAAAATAATATTAAAACGGCTATTCGAGACACGTATTTTCCAGAATGGGAAAAGCCAGTAGGCTTTGCAAAGCTTAGTGATTGGCGGCAGAATCCAGCAGAGGCATTGATCGAATTTTCTGAATTCAAAACAAGTTTAGTGCAGTTGCAATCTGTAGCTTAAAAAAAATGAAACGAAAACATAGTATCAGTGTCGTATTTCACGAATACGATGTTTAAAAAAATGAATGCAATACAAAAATAAAACTTGAGTGCAGTTTCAAACACTTACCCCCGCCGCCTTATCTTATTCTTGTCCCCTGATCGTAGGAGACCCCTCTCCCCCAACAAGTTGAGTGAAAGGGGTCTCCTACTGGTGACAAGAGATACGGCGGCGGGGGTAATAATTGGGGTAGGTATATGGATAATATAAATATAGAGAATAAGAATGGGATCGGAAAGAAGAAAATAAAATCTGAAAAAGCTGGTGAAGCAAATGAGCAAGAACAATTTAGAGTGGTATTAAATAAAGATACAAATGCTGCTTTAGAGGAATTTGTTGAAAAGGTAAATAAAGATTTCCGTGGTGGTACAGCTACAAAATCAATAGTTGCAAATTATATTTTTCAAAATATTAAAAATTTTTTATCTGGTTCTGACATTAAAGCAATCCATCATAAATGCTTCGATGATAAAGAAGCTCTATTGGCTCTTGGCAAGAGTGAACAAGGTATTCCAGAGGCAGTTAAAAAAGCAATTCGAGAAGCCTATGGTTTACTTGAAAAAGATAAAAAACGTAGTTCTAAGGCTTCAAGTGAGTTATCCACAGAGCTGTCTGTGGATAACATCTAAATGTCAAAAAAATAACTTAAGAAAATTCAAATTTACCTCTTAGCTGAGACGTATTGTCGTACTTACGGCCTTGAGTAATCAAGGCTTCTGGAGTATTATGAAAATCAAAGAAGTCGATGCGAAAAGCGAAGACTTTCCGATCTTTGAAAATAGAATATGGTTCATTCGAGATGTAGCAAAGTTCACAGGGTATTCAATAAAAACTTTGTACAACTTAACATCTCGAAATTTAATTCCACATAGAAAAAAGCGCGGGAAACTCTTTTTTGTTCCGGTCGAAATCCTTAACTGGATAGACGAAGGAGACATTAAATGAGTGATAAGTATGTAAGCCTCCCGAAACAACCTGGCCTAAGAAAAAATGTTGTAACGGGTAGATATCAAGCTTTAAAAAAAGTGAACGGGAAACAGTTTTCTCAAACGTTCGATACTGTCAGGCAAGCCCAAGCATGGCGCAATACCTTCAATGGTGAGCATCAAGTTGTAGAAGTTCCAAAAATAACTGCTACGTTAGGATTTGTTTGGAATCGAATGAAGGAGTTGCACTTTCCTTCGCTCGAGTTGAGCACGCGCAGGATTTGGGAAAGAAGATGGATGCACTTGTCTGATTTGGCTGAATATCATATGGAAGATCTTTCTTCTACGGTGATAAATCGTTGGATCGAACGAAAGAAAAAATGGTTTGCTTCAGATGAATATGCGGCACTCGGTAGAGGCTGCGCAGGACGATGTAATCTGTATAATGAGTTGAATTTGTTTCAGACAATTTTCAATTGGTACAAAGCTGAAGATGAGTTTGAAGCAGAATCAAAAGACGTTACTACGCCACTTCGTCCGCGTCACAAGCACATGGCATTCATCAAAGATACACCCAGAAAACCTGACGATAAAAAAATTCCAGTCGATGCTGCATTTAAGTTTTTTTCAGCGTTACCGGAATTGTACCGTGATCTAGCGATGGTTCAGTTTTTTTGTGCCGGTCGAATTAGTGAAGTTGCAGGAATTCAAATTTCTAATTTGTATTTAGATCAAGAGTATATTTTGATTAAAAATGCGATCATCTGGTGTAATGCTAGTAAGATGTTTGAATATCTAAAGCCATTTCCTAAAAACAGAGAATCGCGTCGTGTGCATATTCATGTAACTCTCGCAGAAATTATTAAGCGAAGGCTAAAAATGAAATACCCAGGTTGTGATTATTTGTTTCACGTTGAAGGAAAACCTTTAAACTATTGTACGATTCAATCTAATTATCGTATGGCTCAAATAAAGACCGGGATTCCTTACACAGGAACACATTGTTTGCGGCATGGTATGGCGACATTGGCTCGACGAGTAGGAGGGATGGGTTTAGATTCTGTGATTGCTATGACAGGACACAAAGATCTGAAGCTTGCGGATCACTATTCTAAGATCGACGGTGAAGTTCAAAAAGAAACTTCACTTAAAATTTTAGAGCACATAAACCGACTGGGCTTGAATGAAACAAAGGAAGATCTAGGCGATAATGTTTATCAACTTAGGCGAGTAAAAGGAGGCTAAGATGTTCTACTGCAACACAAATAGGGTGATTTGGGGTGATTTAGGTCATACGGCACTTTTCAAAATGAGTAATTTCAATAGGTTAAGTGCCTAATGCCAGAGCTTCCCGAAGTCGAAACAGTTTGTCGAAATTTAAATGAAATAATGCCAGTAAAATCAAAAATTTTATCATGGCAATTTTGGCGCAAAGATCTTCGTTTTCAATTGCCCATAAAGCAACTTGAAACTTTGAAATCAGAAAAGTTTCAAAAAATTTACCGTAGGGCGAAATACATCGTTTTCGAATTTGAAAGTAGTCTGATGATTTCGCATTTGGGAATGACGGGGCAATGGAGCCCGTATTCGGGTGAATTGAAAAAATATATAATGAAAAAACACGACCATGTGGGTTTTGAATTTTCAAAAAATAAATGGCTGATTTATAACGACCCCCGACGTTTTGGATTTATTCATTTTGTTAAACAATCTGAAAAATTGAAATATTTTGCAAACACAGGGGTTGAGCCCTTGGATCTAAATACGGATTTAAATATTTTGAATCCAACATTAAAAAAACTAAAAACAAATATCAAGTCTGCATTGATGAATCAAAAATATGTGGTCGGTGTTGGTAATATTTATGCCTCGGAAGCACTTTTTCGGTCGAAAATTAATCCACTTAAAATGTGTTCAAAGGTAACAAATTCTCAGTACGAAAAATTATGGATCGAAGTGCGTGCGGTATTAAATGAAGCGATCAATTCAGGTGGATCAACGATTTTAAATTATAAAAATTCAAAAAATGAAGCGGGTGGTTTTCAGAATAAATTATTTGTGTATGGTCTTGATGATCAGCCTTGTAAAATTTGTTCAGGAAAGATTTTGAATATTAAAATTTCAGGACGTGCGACGTATTACTGTAAAAAATGTCAGACGTAAGTTTAGAGCAAACAGTCTATGAATATCGTCTCAGAAAAGGTCTAGGTTTTTCGACTTTCATGTCACCAATCACGCCCTCTTGCCAACGGCATTTTTCAATGCTCCAATATATGCATACAAATAATAAGGAGCAGGCACTTGGAAATTTTAAACAACTTGTTTGGTAACTATGTAGGATTTTTTCTGACGAATGGATCGTTGTCATTGTGGATCATCGGAGCTTTGATTACTTTTTTAGTGATCGGCTTTTTAGATTTGCCGTTGATCGTATGGGCCATTGCAGGTGCTGCGACGATTATTGGTTTTGATTTATCGATGGTCTTTTTAATTCTATTTATTGCGGTGATGGTGCTGTTTTTGATTACACCATTGCGGGCTTATACAGTTTCAAAAGGAATCATGTGGGTTTTTAACAAAGCCAATTTTATTCCAAAAATTTCACAAACTGAACGCACAGCACTTGAGGCCGGCGTTGTTTGGATTGAAAAAGATTTATTTTCTGGAAAACCTGATTTTACAAAAATTTTAGCAGAACCTTATGCCGAATTAACCGCTGAAGAGATTGCTTTTGTGAGCGGTCCCGTCGAAGAGCTTTGTAAAATGATGGAACCTTGGAAAATTTGGAAAAACCGGGAACTGGATCAGGCGTCGTGGGACTATATTCGTAATAAAGGTTTTTTAGGAATGATTATTCCAAAAGAATACGGTGGAATGGGTTTTTCAAACATGGCGCATTCGGAAGTGGTCATGAAAATCGCTTCGAGGTCATTGGCGGCATCAATTTCTGTGATGGTTCCGAATTCTTTGGGTCCTGCCGAATTATTAATTCATTACGGAACAGAGAAACAAAAAAATTATTGGTTACCAAGATTGGCGCGTGGAGAAGAAATTCCGTGTTTTGGCTTAACTGAACCACTTGCGGGTTCGGATGCAGGATCATTGACTGCCAGCGGAGTTTTATTCAAAGGTACTGATGGCAATTTGCAAATTAAATTAAATTGGAATAAACGTTGGATCACATTGGCTTCGATTTCGACAGTCATAGGTCTGGCGTTCAGATTACGTGATCCAGAAAATTTACTAGGACGCGGAGAAGATCTGGGTATAACTTGCGGATTGATTCCGTCAAATTTACCGGGTGTTACAATTGGCCGTAGGCATGATCCATTAACAATTCCATTTCATAATTGTCCAACACAAGGAAAAGACGTCATCATTAATCTGCAGGATCATGTTGTTGGGGCAGATGAAGGTTGCGGCCAAGGATGGACAATGTTGATGGAATGTTTGGCTGCAGGCCGAGGAGTTTCGCTTCCAGCGCAATCAACTGGCGGAGCTAAATTGGCATTCCGTACAACATCAGCACACTCATTAGTTCGTAAACAATTCGGTGTCAGCATCGGGACTTTCGAGGGCGTTGAAGAGCCTATGGCTCGAATCGGTGCGACGACGTATGCGATTGAAGCTATGCGCCGATTTACTTTAGGCGCACTCGACAAAGGCATCAAACCCCCAGTCGTTACAGCTATGATGAAATACCAAGCCACTGAAATGAGTCGTCGTTGCATGAACGATGCGATGGATATTATGGGTGGTGCAGGAATTTCTTTGGGTCACAGAAATTTAATTGCTGAAGGATATATTGCTACGCCGATTGGAATTACAGTTGAAGGCGCAAATATTATGACCCGAACATTGATCGTTTTTGGTCAAGGTGCTTTACGATGTCATCCGTATGCCTTTGACGAAGTCAGAACACTTGAAGCTGGAGATGTTTCAGGATTTGACAAAGCCTTTTTTGGTCATATCAGTCACGTCGTTAGAAATTTATGCCGATCAATTTTATTATCAGTGACACGTGGTTATATCGCTAGTGCTCCCAAAGGGGCGCATGCGAAAACAAAAGTTCATTACCGCAGATTGCAATGGGCTTCGGCTACGTTTGCAATTTTAGCGGATGTCGCGATGGGTTCGTTAGGTGGTCAGTTAAAAATGAAAGAAAAAATCACGGGCCGTTTTGCCGATATTTTTTCGCAATTATACATGTCAACAGCTGTGCTTAGACGGTTTATGCATGAAGGTCAGCGCGACGAAGATTTGCCGTTTGTTCAATATTTTTTAAAATATTCGATGTCAGAAATTCAAAAATCATTTGATGGATTATTTGATAATTTAAAAATTCCAGGATTAAGATGGCTTATGAAAGATATTCTGGGTGCATGGTCACGAGTGAATTCAATCGGATCGCAGGGCACTGACGGCTGGTCACATTTAATTTCAAAAGCAATGATGACAGCGGGCGAACAGCGCGACCGAATGACTGCGGGAATTTATTGGGTCGGCGAAAAATCACATGGCTTGTCGGCCGTGTTGGATCGTCTGTCAAAAAATGACCAAACAGCCCGATTAGAAAATGCGTTTAATGTTGTAACCAGAGCCGAAGCCGCCGAGAAAAAAATTAAATCAGCATTCAAAGCCGGATCAATCGTGAATCGCAGAGGGCAGAAAGCTTGGGATGAATCATTGGGTAAAAAAATTATTTCCAATGACGAATTTCAGTTGTTACAAGATGCTGATAAAGTTCGTTACGATGCGATTTTAGTCGATGATTTTTCAGAGACAGAGTATCAAAATAAGATTTAATTTTAAAATAAGATCTGGACTGTTTCAGTTTGATATTTTCTGTTTTTAAATTGTTGTGTTTTTCTAAAAACGTTCTATGCTTTAAGTATAGGACGTTTTTTATTTATGATGAAACCAAGATCAAGTGTAAATCCGTTTAAAATTCTTCGTGAGCGAAATGGTTTCGGTATTATCGAAGTCATGGTCGCAGCGGGGTTGTTACTAATTATCTCAATTGGTATGACGTCATTAATTTCTAATATGCAAAAAGAACAACGTCGGCAGACTTTGTTGCAAGTTTTGGTTTCGCAAAAGAATCGCTTTGAAAATGCGATTTTGAATACGAGTTCTTGGGCAAATACGATTACTGCTAGTGGCGGCACTTTAAACGTAAATACCTACTGTTTATTGAATCAAGTCGCGTGCTCAACAATAACTGTATGGTCTGGTAGCTATTCGACGTCTTATCAGACATTAATCTTAAAAGACGGAACGGCTGGTGCGGCAACATTTTACGACGGAACCGGTGCAGCTGGATCTATACAGGGATTTACCGAATCAGGAACAGCTTGTAATACATTTACAACAGCGGCAGCAGGAAATGATGCATGTCCCATTGGTTATCGCGTATCTTGGGCGCCACAAAATATAGTTAGTTCAAATCCGAAAATTACTGTTTATGCTAAAATGATGTTTAATCCGTCGGATTCAAATCCATTCAAAACTTTTTTAAATGCAAGTCCTTCAATAGCTACATTAAACACAAAATACGATGTTGCAATCGACAGGACAGCAAGTGCTTCGTCGAAGGCTTTTTATGCAACTTATACGAAAGCTGTTTCTGGATCCAATTGTACGAATGGTGGATATGGTCAATGTTCTACAAGTTTTACGTCCTTCGGGAGCGCAGGGCGTGGCACCTATACAATAACTGCAGGAACAGATCCGTTCGGTCTTGTGGATTCAACTGTAACAACCGCAGTTCGTTTAAAGAATATTGGTTCATATAAATGTAATGCAAAGTCTTACGCCTTTGGTACGGATGGCGCTCAGCTGCAAATTGCTCGAACGAACAATACTCCTGCGGTATTAGCAGGGCCAGTGTCTTCATTTGCTTCGCAAACGCGTTATGGATATACAACAATAATTTTAGATTCTGTAATTATTGTTACTCAGGCAAACACTGATATCGTAATGCAACAAAAGTGTGACACGGCTCCAACGAGTGGATCTGACGCTTCAATAGCATCATGTTCTTTGGGTTTTGCAAGCAGTTCTTACACGCCGTCTCCTGCTGAAATTGCAACTCTAAATTGTATTTTGATAGATTAATTTACTACTGTTCAAATCCAAAAACTAACAATCCCGGCATCATTTCTTTGGGTGCTTGAAACTTAAACTCGAAATCTTTTTTAACAAAAATATTATAACCGACATCTTTGTAATGTTGTTTTAAATTTTCGGTGGGGCCGATCAGCCACATCAGGCGTTGAGTTAAAATAACAACGTCAGGTTGTCCCGAAGCGACCAGATCTAAACAAGTTTTATTTGTAAAATCATCGCTGGGTGATACAAAGCAATTTAAATTTTTTGCACGTGGCAATGCGCCGAAGCCATCAATATACGATAGGTTATTCAGGCTGATCAGTGAAGCTGCGTAGTTAATAAATTGCATTTGATAGGCATTTGAACGGTAAGGATTTTGTTTGATGTACTGGCTGTATTGGTAGCTGATGAATACTATAATTGTTGTTATAAAAATTATTTTTTTGTTTTTTGTTCGCAGGTAATTTTCAAATAAATAGTTAATAAAGGTGCTGCTGTTGAGTAAAAACAAAGGCACAAAGCTAGCAATAAAATAACTATGTTTTTGTGGAAACAGAAAAATTAAAATCAGTGAAGCTGTTGTCATCAGACTGAGATTGATACTCGTTTTTTTTTCATACTCTGACTGATAATTCAGATTAAATATGGAAACAAATGATGTCATAATCAGAAAAAAATCAGCTATGAACCATGCAAAAAAAACAGAAACACTGTCTGAAAAATTTTGTGTGGTGCTGATGAAATACAATACGCCTGCCCAGCCGATATTGATTGTCCAAATCAATATCGCAGTCAGTGTTAATATTTGAAACAGCACATATTTTTTTTGAAAGATATTTTTTTTATAGATCGTTATCAAATGCAAACCATGTAATAGGCTAAAAATCAGACCCTTCAGGCCAATCAATGGATATAGCCCAATGAAAATCAGCTGAGTATAAAATGGCATTCGTTTTTTTTGATGACTGTGAATAAAAAATAAAAACAATGTTATGCAGACTTGGTCTGTACGAATTCTGAAGAAATTTTGCAGATAAATCAGCGATGAAAAAATAAATAATGAAAATAAAATTTGTTTTAATTTTTTAGTGGAATCATTTTCAGATAGGGATTTTTTAAAAATCTCTGTAAGCAAGAAAAATTGTAAAACGGCTATTAAGCTGAAAAAAAACTTAACTAAATACAAATGTTGTACGTCAGACAATGGCAACTGATGAAACAGATATAGCACAAAATGGAACAGCGGTTTTATAGAAATCGTACCAAAAAAATCGAAATTGAATGTGTTCTTAGAAATATAAACTGACCAAAGTTCTGAACTGTGAATATAATACGTCGTGGACCAAGCCATTAATAAAAAAAGCAGACTGTATTTAAATGCAGTGATGAACTGTTTTGTGTTAAATAAACTCACATAAACAGTATGAATGCTCAATTTTACAAAATACAGACTCGAAGCGTCAACATACATTTTGATAATTTGAACTGATCAGATAGACTTTGTCAGTGCAGAATGGTTTTTATTTCAAAGATAACTTGGTTAGGTCTGATTATTTTTTATTACAAAAAATGAAATTGATCCATTCACAGAAAAATTCAGATCTGACGGGCAATCATTCGGTGCTTTCGTTAAATCGAAAAGTCTATTCGTTTTGTTCTTTGTCCGATTATTCTGACAGTGCTGAATTTATTTTGATCTTTAATAATCTGACAGAATCAGATTATGTTTTGATGACTGAATATTTACAAAAAAATGGAAGTCGAATTGTGCCGCAAAAAATACTTTTTGTTGGACACATACTTTTTGATTATCAAAAAGTATTAAACAAATTAATTTCTGTTGTGGATCATTCGCTGATCTGTGTTTTGGTTGATAATAACAAAAACCCATTTTTAATATCTGAAAAAGATATAAAATTATTTAAAAATATTTCGAACAATGTGCTTGTATATCAAGGTTACGGATCTCTTGAAAAAAAAGACAATCACATTTTTAATGTCAAAGTTATTTGCAAGGTCATCCTATTTCAATTTTTAAAATTCTTACTGAAGCCGTTGCAATTTTTCAAAGATTTACATGCAACTTATAATTTTAGATATTTTTATGGAAAAATTAAATTATTATGCATTAATATATATTTTGAAATGCGACATATATCCGTGATGTCTGCAATTCGATTTTTTTATGGTATCAAAGTTTTTTTGATACGTAGTTTTCATTTCATCATAGCTACTGTTAAGCATCTAGCGATGTATATTTTTTTTAGAATCCGACACATATCTGTGATATCTGCAATTCGATTTTTTTATGGAATCAAAGTTTTATTAATACGTTTATATTTTGGAATTATTAGAGTGACTCAGTATTTTGGAATCAAGGCGTTCTATTTTTCAAAACACATGCTATCGATGTCTTGGATTTATTTTAAAGCAGCCTTAGGTTACTTTACAGGTCATCTTATCTGGACTTATTATAGACTTCACGAATTCAACCTAAGATATACTTTTTACCCATTCAGAAAATTTGTATGGTTTGTGAATTTTCAATATAAAAAGCGAATTTTAAAAAAAATATGAATACAAAATATTTATCCATAGTCATTCCGACGCAAGGTGATCTGGAAAAATTAAATACAATAGTTTCTTCGATATATAAGAATATTTTGAATGTTCAATTTGAGATTGTCATTGTCTGTAATCCTGAGGTCTTAAATATTGAAATATTAACGAAAAAATATGATCAGCTTCAGATCATTCAACTGAAAAAAGCTGGCTTAAACGTAGCCAGGCAAGCAGGTTTGTTGTTATCGCAGTTTGAACTTGTCCTATTTTTAGATGACGATTGTGAATTGACGAGCCCCTTGCAGATTGACCTTTTATATAATGAAATCATACAAAGTTCAGAACTTTTTGCAGTTGGTGGTTACTATTCTTTGCCAGCAGATGCGGGTGTTTGGTCTAAAGTGTATTTTAATCAGCAAATGCAATGGTTAAAATCTGGCATCTATGATCATCAAAAAAATTATTGCGCCTATCTTATTGGTGGCTATTTTATTTTAAATAAAAGTAAATGCAAAGCTCTGAATATAGAATTCGATGAAAAAATGATTTTTGGTGGAACTGAAAAAGAATTTTTTCTGCAAGCTTACAAAAAAAATCAGAAAATGCGACTGGTTGATTCTATTGTTAAACATCATTCCGATGACAGTGTATTTAAATATTTATCTAAGACATTTAAACAGGGGCGCGGGCAAAAATATATTGAATCAAAAGGTCTGATATTTCGACCAGTCTATTTAATTTTAAAATCCGAATCAAAAAGCATTTTTTTTGATTTAGCATATTGGTCTGGATATTTTTGGTATGATTATTCGATAATTAAGCTATTTTATTTTTTAGGTTCGAAAATTTTGACTGCTATTAACGAGAAAAAAATTTCTTTTTTAAACCAATTTAAAAAAGATCTTTAATCCAACGTAAAAGAGAACGCTCAAATTGATAATAAAATTTAAAAACTTCAAAAATTTCTGAATCTAAATGATCTAAATAAAATAGCTTAGCTGTTTTTCGTAACAGTTGATCGCGTATAAATTTTGAATTTTGATACTGCATCGAGCTGTAGTTTGTTAAATGTAAAATTGGTTTTTGTATCAATTTAAATTTTTTATGCTTTTTTGACATTAAAAATCCCAAATCAGTATCTTCCAGTCCATAAGACACGAAATGACGTTTGAACCTGCCGCAGTCGTAAAAATTTGCTTTCGACAGACCTAATGCGTACGTGCATGTGAATTTCCAGTGATTTTTCAATTCAGGCCAATTTTTACTATCAAATAATTGTGTCCAATAATTTTTCTCTTCGATGTACGTGTCGGTTTTGAAATTGATCGCAGAAAATGGCGGGTTTTTTTGGCTGATTTTTTGAGTTAAATGTAATCTTGAGAACTGTAAAATATCTGATTTTTTAAATTCGGCTAAAATTGTTTCAATAAAATCAGAGGGCACCAACATATCAGAATCTAAAAAAAATAGATAATTGCTGTTCGTACTGGTATTTGCAACGCCACAGTTTCTGGCTAATCCAGCACGAAAAAAATTTTGTTCACCGCGGGTTGGGCTATTTTTTGGCCAATAAATATATTTTAAATTGATCTGTTGCTTAAATCGTTGCAGCAAGGCGCAAAGAGTTTCATTGGTTTTATCTGAGCTTCCATCGTCCACAATAATAATTTCATAAAGCTCATTTGATATTGTTTGCTCAATTAAATGTTGAATCACATTGCACAAAAAAACACAATTATTATAAGTCGGTATAATCACAGACATTTTTATTTTGTGTATATCTGGTGTCGCCAATGACCAACTGGGCTTTTCTAAACACTCAAGCTCGTAATTTGCGGGGATGTGCGTATTCCAAAATGGTAAATCTGAAATCTGCAGATTATTTTTTAAAATCAAATCATGAACGTTTTCAAGAGTTAGTGATTTATTTATTTTAGATTCGTAATTTGAAAAACACCATTCAATACGCAAATTTGGATTTTGATTTGTTGCATGAATTAAGTCTGCAGCGTTGTTCAGTGTCCGAGGATTAAAAATATAGGTCATATCATTAAAATTTTGAACTTGATAAAACTCAGCTGCTGTTTGGATTAAAATATATTTTTTAAATTGAATCTGGTTGTAATTAAAATCGGACAGCGCTGAAAATAAAAATAAGCCATCTAATTTCTGTATTTGATGTATGTGTAAGTTTAAGTCCTCTGAGTCTAGATCTGTCAGATCGAAAAGAAATTCAGAGGCCTTACTTTGCTCTTTTTTTTGAGTTCGTCGTTTGAATGTCAGATCTGATAAATCGTCATTAATGGTAGCCTTGGTAATGACATTACGGTAGATATTTTTTTTTTGAGTATATTCGTAATTTTTGGTATTATTATTTTGTCTGGACAACATTTATACTGATCATTATTATAATAAATCATGCCAAAAGCCAGAATTTTTTCTATTGTTATTCCCTGTTTTAACGAAGCGCTGGCTATCCCTATTTTCTTAACAGAGCTGAATGAATTTATAAATAGAATGACTTTGGATTTTCCAGACACTGAACTGCATGTGACATTTGTAAATAATAATTCATCAGATTCTTCAAAAAAATTGCTCGAAGATTATTGTGTTGGTAATTCATATTTACATCTAATAAACGAGCCAATTCAAGGTTATGGTTCGGCATTGAAAACAGGATTTCAAAGTCAGCAGGCTGATTATTATGGATTTTTAGATCTAGACAACACATACCCCTTAAAAAATTTTATAACGGGCTATCGTCAGATGTTGTCTACGGGTTCAAAAATGCTAATGACAAACCGTTTTTCTGTGACTTCGGGCATGCCCATTTTAAGATCTGTGGGGAATCAGTTTTTTGCAAAGCTTGTGAACATTTTATTTTCAGTGAATAGGGTCGATGTTTGTTCGGGGCAAAGAATTTTGAGCGATTCTATTATTGGCGACGTTTTGAAATTGTCAGAAAATGGATTAAGCTTCTCGATTCAGTTGACCTGTTTAGCTTTGAAAAAAAAATGGTCAATCACAGACCTTCCGATTCAATACAATATTCGTACAGGGGAATCGAAATTGTCAGTAATCAAAGACGGATTGATTTTTTTAAAGGTTGTTTTACAAACTAAATTTTTCTAAATTTGCGTGTTGTGCTTGGATTTTTTCAGATTTATTTTTATATTTTAATTGTGGATATAAAATTTCAAACATTTCACCCAATGAATAACTGAGAACCGTAAGTCCTAGATAAATCACAGAACGTTTCAATAAAAACACAATTGTTAAAAACAAAAATAAACCAAATATAATTTTCTGTGGCAGAAAAAATAGTGTTAGTGGCACTGCTAAAAATAAAATCGGCACCAATCTGTACAGTCTGAACGGAAGTTCGCTATTTTTTTTGTGCGACATAATCTGCGCGCGACCAAAATTTCTAACTTTTTTACACCAAGACCACAGATTCATATTTTGATGGTGTATGACTTTTGATTTGGGTGAAAACAGAAACCTAAAACCATGTCCGTACGCACGATGCGAAAAGTCCAGATCTTCGCCGACAAAATAAATATTTTCAGAAAAACCAGATATGCCTAGGGCTCGTGATCTCAGTAACAACAAATGGCAGGTCGGTGCATGATCCACGGTGTTCATAAAACTATGATTTTGAATTTGAAAAGAAAATGGAATTTTTTGTGACAAATACTGCAAAAGTGAAAACATCGAATTCATTTCATGTTTTGTTGATTGGTGAATCACGGGCCCCGTAAAACCCATTAAATGTTTTTCTTGCTGACTAAGAATCGCTAAATTTAAAAGTTGTGTTAGGCTATAAGACGAATGTTCGATATCGGGATCAGTTAAATACACGAGTTCAGTTTTTGCATGAGTTAAAATGATGTTTCGTGCAAATCCTAAATTGTTTTCAGAATTTTCGTAATAATTAAAATGGGGTAATATTTTTTTAATTTCTAAAAGAATTGTATTTCGAATGTTGTGATCTGAATGATTTAAAATAAAAATCCAATCAACAACAACATAGCTTGCATGATGATTCATTTCATTTTTTAAATTTAAAATTAAATCAGAAATTTCCGCAATTTCGTCATAAATCACAATTCCTATTGTCAGCTCAGACCCCATTTGCATTATCTTTGATTTCGATCTTTGTGGTATCCGCGCTGTTCAACATGACGTGATTCGGAAACGACAGTTTCTCTGACGACGACAACTTTGATTTGTCCTGGGTATTGCATTTCTTCTTCGATAGTTTTTGCAATTTGTTCGGCAATTTTTAAAGCTTGCAAATCGTCGACTTGGCGTGAATTCACATGCACGCGACATTCTCTGCCTCCATTTAAAATAAAAACATCTGTCACGCCATTAAAACGTTTTGAAATTTCTTGCAGGCCTGTGACTTTTTGTGTGTAAGTTTCCATTGTGCTTCGGCGGGCGCCGGGTCTGCCACCTGAAATAGCATCTGCAGCGATCACTAAAAAATCCATTTCTGCATCGGGTTGTACATCATAGTGATGGGCGCGCACAGCATGAATAATTTCAGCGTCTTCGTTTCTGGCCGCAATAAAATCCGCACCAATAACAGCATGACTGCCATCGAATTGATGGTCTAAGGCTTTACCTAAATCATGCAACAAGCCGGCTCTGCGTGATTTTTTTATATCAACTCCAAGCTCTGCAGCTAATAGGCCAGCGAACCAACCCACTTCACCGCAGTGAAAATATTGATTTTGTGTGTATGAATAGCGAAAACGTAATGAGCCCATGACTTGTTTAATTTCAGGATGCAAGTCTTGAAATCCGAGTTCTTTGGTCAAAAGTTCGCCGTCTTTTTTAATTTGTTTCAGAAGTTCTGCTTTTAAAGTTTCAGCGACTCTGCGAATATAAATGGGATCTGTGATTTTTCCTGATTTTTCAGTGTCTCTGAATATTTTTTCAAAAATCCGGCGTGTCAATTCACGACGAACAGGATCGTAACCGACGACTTGAATGTGGTGCATTCGTTCAGGTTCAGCATTTTTATCTATCAATACATCACAGCCAGTCATTTCTTGAATGACTAAAATATTTTCTTCCAATCGTGCGCAAAATAAATTGCGCGTGCGCTCGTCTGGAAAAAACGTCGAAGAAATATTTCGTTCAGTGCTCATTTCTTTTGAAAAACGGTCAATGCATAAACTTAAGATCCGCTTTGCTTTGGCTTCGGCAAATTCTTTGGACTCTGTTTCGCTGGCTTCGATCATTTTTTCAACGTCAGCTTGAACATCATTAATTAATTTCTGTTTAATTTGATCTAACACATCTTCGGCGCTGAGTCCTGTTTTTATGATCAGTTCTTTTTGATATTCAGATTGTTGTTCAATGTGTTTTTTTTGAATTTGTTCGAGTTTCATTTTTGAATCAGAAAGACTCATCGATAGCGTGCGCATTTCGTTTTCATTTTGCATCAAGGCTTGGCGACCCAATTTGTCCTTTTCTTCGTACAATTTTTTTCTGGATTGAATTTGGTCATCTAAATCCGTGCATTTTTCTTCGATATTTAAATGCGCTTCCTCGACTTTGCTCCACAGTTCTAGTTCGATTTCTTGGCTACGCTCGAGGCGTTCTTGTTCTTCTTGGTTAAATTGATCTTGAGCATCTTTTGTGATTTCATCGGCTTCATTGCGGGCTTCTTTGATGACCGAGCTTTGCACCCATTTATAAACTAAGAATAAAACAACGAAGCTAAATAAAAAACCAGAAAATAAAAAAATTATAAAATTGAAATCGAACATAAGTTAGGTGACCTTTTCTTTTTTTGTGAAGTCTTCGGTGTTATCTAAATGCTGAATTTTCTGCAATAAAATCAGCGATAACAAGCTAATGCCAATCGCGATGTAGCCAACGATATGATAATTTTCAAGCCGGCCATTGGCAGGATTTTTTTGAATAATTTGTCCAGCGAACCAAGCTCCGAATGCCATAGCCATGGATTGCACGCAACTAAGTATGCTCATGAATGATCCGCGTTGCTGCGGATCGGCAGCGCTGGAGACCAAAGTGCTTGCTGGAATCATTCGTGCGCCTG
Organism: Pseudobdellovibrionaceae bacterium; assembly: GCA_043728555.1. Classification (GTDB taxonomy): domain Bacteria; phylum Bdellovibrionota; class Bdellovibrionia; order Bdellovibrionales; family Bdellovibrionaceae; genus Pseudobdellovibrio. Next base: position 11,308 of record JAYTMM010000009.1, on the reverse strand, counting down.
CAGAAATAAAAAATAGTCCAGCAATTGTTAAAACTAAATAAACGGGCGCAACGTTTTGATGAGTCATCAAAAAAACAGGAATTGCTGATAAGACCAATGAAATGCGATAAACGACGGCCTTGCCTTTTTTGTCTGATAATCGGCCAATCAATGGCGCAGTAAAAATTGAACACAATCCGCCGACTAAATAAATAAGTGGTAATTGAGCCTCGGTAATTCCGGCATTGGCGACAAGCGATGGTGAAATAAAAGGTATAATGGCAAAGTGACTGAGCATTAAAATAAACATAAAGAGCAACGCATTTAATTGCGTTTTGTTTTTTAAAATTTGTTTTATGGGCTCCAAATAATCTTTGGAAGTTTTGTTTTTCAGATGTTCATTTAATTGTGGAATAAATTTAAATACAAAAATTAAAACAAAAAATGAAGTGCACATTAAAAAATAAAACGGTGCATGCCAGCCAAATTGATGTGCTAAAAATAAACTTAATGGTACGCCTGCAATTGAAGCCACTGAAAACGAAGCCATCATTGTCCCCATAGCCATTCCGCGACGTCTGTAATCAATGACATCACTGACGATGGATAGAACCAGCGACCCCATGACTCCGCCAAAGAATCCAGCCAGCGATCTGAAAATCAACAGCGTGACGTAGTTGTCGGCAGTTCCGCACAAGCCTGTGGCAATTGCAAAACCAATAAACATGAAAATTAAATTTTTCTTGCGATCAAAACGATCCGCATAAAACGAAGCCAAAAATCCCGATATACCCGCCATGAATGTATAAGCAGAAACCAACAAGCTGAATTTTTCCGGGCCAATTTCAAAAATGCGCATCAATTGCGGGCCCAATGGCATGATAATCATAAAGTCTACGATGTGATTAAATTGAATGGCAGCTAAGGTGAAAATAATAATTTTTTCTTGTTTAGAAAACATTCGAATAGAGTATGTGGAATTCAAAAAAAAAAGTACCGATTTGATTCGCTAGGCCGTGCGTTAAGCGATTGCGTTAAACACTTGTTAAAAAAATATTTTTGAGCCATCTTAGATCACATGAAAATACTGTCTATGATTAAAAAATCTTTGTTTCTTATTTTGACTGTTTCGCTAATTGTGTGGATCTTTATTTTTAACTGGTCTTTTGTATTTAAAAAGAAAATCATCGGCGAAGCCGTTGCTGTTGAAAAAGTCGCGGGGGCAATGACTGTGATCACCAGTGCAAATGCGCCGATCAATCCTCAAGTTTTTTCATTTTCTGTTGCAATTAAGGATTTGAAAACCAGCGAAATTCACATGGCCTCCAGCGAAGATCGTCAATGGGCTGCTGTTCAAAAAGGCAACTGTGTTGTTGCCGCATTTTTTCCTTATGCGCCGTGGAACTTTTCAAAAGGTACAACGTCTCACAATGCAAGGTTGCTTAAAAATTATGAAAATTGTGCTGTGGCGACCGCTGAAGAATCGCTCTGGGATAAGATCAGCTTTTTCTTTTTATGGAGCTAGATTTTTCACTTAAAGTGAATTAACGAAACATTGAAAAGCTAGCTAGACTTACGCGGTAAGCGGGCTGGTGATTCATTTGCTGACTTTTTTGATAGATCAAATAGCTCATGGTCAGCATGACGAAAACTAAAAACCAATTTCTCATTTGCATATAAAATAACATACTTACGAACTTAACTTATTTTTTGAGTCGAAGTAAAGCTGAATGTACTGATAACCACTTAACATACTCAATCCCACACTAAACCAAAGCAAACCATAACCTATTTTCTGCGACGGAAAATAAAGATGTAAATCGTTCACCATTAAAAGAGGTATCGAAATCATTTGCAAAGCGGCTTTCCATTTGCCTGTGGTTTGCGCATCGATAATAATTTGGTCTGCAGAGGCGGCGGCTCTGATGCCGCCGATTAAAGTGTCGCGACTGATAAATAAAATAACCATCCAGATGTCTACTTTTTGTAAAAAAACTAAAACAACCAAAACACTTGTGACTAAAATTTTATCAGCAACGGGATCTAAGAATTTCCCCAAGTTCGTTACAGCATTTAATTTGCGCGCATAATATCCGTCGTAATAATCAGTTATCGACGCAATATAAAATAAAACAACGCACAACCAATTTAAATTTTCATTTTGAAAAGATAATCCGACGGCAATTGGGATTGTTAAGAAAATTCGAAATAAAGTTAAAGATAGCGGAATATTTTTATTATTCATATTTAGGTTAAATGTTGAGGGCATAACATCGCTCTGTCAAGATATGGTGATGTTTAAATACCAGCGCCGAGTTCACGTCTATGAAACAGACTTGATGGGCATCGTTCACCATTCAAATTATATTCGCTATTGCGAAGAAGCCCGCGTTCAATTTTTTATTGAAAATGAAATGCTGGATACTTCGAACAAAGCGGTGTTTTCTTTGACGGTTGTCGATTTAAAATTTAAATATTTAAAACCACTCAGATACGGTGATAATTTTTATATTCATTTGCAATTCAAAGCCCATGGCGCAAGACTTTTTATTCAATACAAAATATTTAATTCACAGGCACAAATTTGTGTTTTAGCTGAAACAACACATTGTTCATTGGACGAAAATTTCAAAGTCCTACGTTTAGATCAAAAATTAATTCAAAATTTATCAGAAAAATATAAGGAGTCTTCATGGACAGAAACCTGGCTTTAGAATTCGTACGTATCACAGAAGCAGCAGCACTTTCATCCGCAAAATGGATGGGGCACGGCGATGAAAAAGCCGCAGACCAAGCCGCGGTCGACGCCATGAGAAAAGCTTTCGACAGTGTGGCCATCGACGGAACTGTTGTCATCGGTGAAGGTGAACGCGACGAAGCGCCTATGCTTTATATCGGTGAAAAGGTAGGCCTTAATTTGCCAGATTCTCCAAAAATTGATATCGCACTTGATCCGCTGGAGGGCACAACAATTTGTGCGACGGGCGGTGTGGGTGCAATTTCTGTGATCGCAGTTGCCGAACGCGGAGGTTTTTTACATGCACCGGATACATATATGGATAAAATTGCCTGCGGCCCCGAAGCGAAAGGTTTGATTGATATTGATTTAACTCCAACTGAAAATATTCATCGCATTTCTGAAGCCCTCAGAAAACCAATTCATGATATGACAGTTGTGATTTTAGATCGTGCTCGTCACAAAGATTTGATAGCTGAAGTCCGAAAAACCGGCGCACGCATTCAATTGATTGGTGACGGAGACGTGTCGGCGGCAGTGGCTGCGGCATGGCCCAATTCTGGAATTGATTTATTGATTGGAATTGGTGGTGCGCCCGAGGGCGTAATTTCAGCGGCCGCGATGCGCTGTTTAGGTGGAGATTTTCAAGGTCGTCTGAAATTTCGTAACGAAGATGAAAAAGCCAGAGCTTTGAAAATGGGAGTCAAAGACCTTGCAAAAAAATACACACTCAATGAATTGGCGAATGGGCATGTGATGTTTTGCGCGACTGGAGTCACTGACGGCCCGTTACTTAAGGGTGTAAAAATTTTGGCCGAAGGCCGTGCTAAAACAGAATCGATGGTGATGCGTTCGCAAACTGGAACAATCAGAACCGTTGAAGCTTATCATAATTTTTCATTAAAAAAGATGTAGGCTTTAGGGATCAATTTTTTATGGAATTAATTTGTTTCAAGTGTCAAAAACCAAATCCTGTATTGGATAAAGTTGGACGAAAAGATGAATGTTTTTCGTGCCGCAGTGATTTGCACAGTTGTCAAAATTGTCATTTCTACGATGCAAAGGTTTATAATTCGTGTTCAGAAACTGCAGCAGATGTTGTGAAAGAAAAAGACCGATCTAATTTTTGTGATTTTTACAAGCCCAGATCAGGCGCAGGTGCAGTTGATGAAAAAGCCAAATTAAAAAATCTGGCTGAAAGTTTATTTAAAAAAAATTAATTTATTTAAAGGGAGTTTTATATGGCACAGGCACAAATTTCAGAAAATTTTAATTGTAAAGCTGAAGAATTTTTTCAAATTGTTTCAGATTATGAAAAATACCCTGAATTTATCACGGGCGTAAGCTCTGTGAAGGTCACCAAAAATGATGGGTCCGTTAAAGAAATGGAATATTCAGTTTCGATTGTGAAATCATTTAAATATAAACTGAAAGTCACCGAAGTTTCGCCGACGTCTGTTGTATTTACTTTTACCAGTGGAGAAATGTTTAAAACGATGAAAGGTTCATGGAACATTAAACCTGACGGCGAAAAGTGTAAAGTTGACTATAATGTCGAAGCTACGTTTGGGATGTTGGTGCCAAGTTTTATGGCCGATCAATTGGTGAAGGTGAATTTACCGATATTAATTCAAAATTTTAAAACACGTATTAAGGCGATTTATGGCAAATAACAATTCGAATGATTCGGGTGAAAAAAAAGATCCTAAATTAACAGAAACAATTAAAAAAATACTGTCTGCAGGTTCGCCCAGTGAAATTTCAAAAGAGCTTTTAGGTACAGTCGTAGGCCAAGTCTTAAAAACCAAAGATGATATCACTTTGCGAGCAACCAACGAAATGATTCAGTTGATTCAAAAAATTGATTTCGTCAAAGAGTTCTCTAAATTTGCAGAAAATCATAAATTTAAAATCTCTGCTGAAATTGAAGTTATTAAAAAAAATGAACCTTAGCTTTTCAACAGTTAACCCGTACACCAATGAAAAAATCAAAGACTGGACTTATGCAGATCAAAAAACTGTTCAGTCTTCGATTGAAATTTTGTACAAAAATTTTTTAAATTGGAAAATTCTAAGTTGTTCACAGCGCCAAAAAAAGTTACTTCGCGTTGTTGAGCAGTTTGAAATTTACAAAGAACAAATTGCAATTTCAATCACTGAACAGATGGGTAAGCCCATCACTCAGGCTAGGGCCGAAGTTCAGAAAACAATTGAAGGTGCAAAAGTACTTTGTGAAATGGATTTAGATTTCATAAATCCAAAAACAATTCATTCAATTTATTCTGAAAGTAAAGTCACGAACGAACCATTGGGTGTTGTCGTTGGTATTATGCCGTGGAATTTTCCTTTGTGGCAAACAATGCGCATGATTTTTCCGGCCTTACTATCTGGCAATGCAGTTTTGCTAAAACACTCTGAAATTACCCCTGAAATCGGTGATTGGGTACAGTTGTGTTTTCAAAAAGCAGATATTGGTTTTGAAATTTTAAACCATCAATTATTTTCACACGATTTAACTGAAATGGTTTTATCTAACGAACACATCGGAGGAGTCAGTCTGACTGGATCGACTCGTGCCGGAAAAATTGTTTCTGAAATAGCAGGTCGCTATTTAAAAAAATCTATTTTTGAATTGGGCGGCAGTGATCCTTATATTGTTTTGCCCGATGCAAATTTAAAATTTGCGGCAAAAAAAATCATACAATCCCGAATGAATAATTGCGGTCAAGTCTGTATTTCTGCCAAACGGGCATTGATTCAGGAATCGAATTTATCTGAATTTTTAGTTTTTTTAAAATCAGAAATGCAAAAATTTGAATTCGGTGATCCTATGGCAGAATCGACAAATCTGGGCCCGCTGGCTCATATTAAATTTAAAAACCAATACAATGAACAAATCTCTGTAGTCGATAAATATGCTGAAAAAATTGAAATATTTGAAAAACAAAATTCAATAGCTGCTTTTGTGCAACCTGTAATTCTTGTCTTTAAAAATAACCATGACATTTTGCGAACATTGGAAATCTTTGGACCAGCACTGGCCGTAATTCCCTATAAAAACGAAATTCAGGCCATTGAAATCGCTAATTCAACGATTTATGGATTGGGCGCCGCAGTTTTTTCACCAAACATTGAAAATGCAAAAAAAATCTGTGGCCAGTTGATCGCAGGTCAAATTGCGATTAACGACAATATCAAATCGGATGTGTTTTTACCATTTGGGGGATTTAAGTCTTCTGGTTTTGGTCGAGAATTAGGTCATGTTGGTTTTTTTGAATTTACACAATCTAAAGTCATTTCGGTGAAGTAATATGTGGAATGATTTTGAACATCGTGTTTGGAAAAAAATAAAAACCCACGATCTGGATCAGAAAAAATTAATATTAACTATTTCTGGTGGTTTGGATTCGATGGCGTTATTGTCGGTTATTTCGAATTTAAATATTAAAAATATAGTGGTTCTGCATTTTCATCACGGGGATTCTAAAAACAAAGACTACCGCGATCAAGCGTTAATTGTTGTTCAAAAATTTTGTTCTGAAAAAAATATTTCATTTGAATTTGAAAAATCCGAGGACAAGTTGAAATCTGAAGCTGAATTTCGGTCAGCCCGAAATCATTTTTTTAACCTACATAAAGCTTTGGATTCGGTCTTTGTAACAGGCCACCACTTAGACGACGTGCTTGAAACTCGACTGATTAAAATGATTCGAGGATCTGGAGCTGACGGATTAAAGTCTTTTTCAGAATATAATAATGAAATATTTCGTCCATTTTTAGATTTTTCTAAAAAAGAAATTTTTGAATATGCGACTGCTAAAAATATAAAATGGGTCGATGATCCTACGAACGCGGAAAGCGATTATCTGAGGAATTGGATCAGAAACCAATGGCTTCCGGCATTAGACGCAAAGCAAACAGGCGGGGTTCAAAATTTGGCGAAATCGCTGGATCGACTGTTATTAAATTCTGAGAATCAGTTTCAAACTGAAATTGCCTATCAATCGAATGAAATTCAAATCAAAAGGCTGTGGTTTTTTAGTCTCTCTACAAAAGACCAGCTCAAGGTGTTGTCAATTTGTCTGGGATATTTTGAAAACATTCAATTTTCTGTCGGTCAGCTAGAAGAAATTAATAAACGCCTCGACAAAAATCAAAAAGAACACATATTTGAAATGTTAGGTGTGAATTGGGTTCTTAACGCGCAGCAAATCATGTTACGATTTAAGGGCTCACCAATTCAAGAATGAGACTGAAGATTGAGACTCGGAAATTAAAAGGCTTTAAGCCACAAGGATTTTATGAAAATGAATCAAAAAACAATTCTGTTATGGTTTGGTATTATTGTCTTGTCGATTTTTTTTGTGCAAGCGTACGAAATGAAACAAAAAGACACGATTAAAAATTTTGGTTATGAAAAATTTTTAAAAGCTGCTGAGCTTGGTGAACTGGACACGACAAAATTATTCTTTGATAAACAAATGAATAAAATTTCCGGTGAAGTGATAGCCTCGGCCCAAGCGAAATATGAAGGCAAGCAATTTACGATTGATGCCAATGTTGACAAGGCTCATGACGAAGTCGGTAAATTTAAAATTATACCAAATTACAAAGCCAGTGAATCAGATAATTTTTTGGTTTCATTTTTAACCAGCTGGTTACCTTTATTACTAATTGTCGGAATGTTTATTTTTATTATGAAGCAAATTCAAGCTGGTGGTGGCAAGGCCATGTCATTCGGGAAATCAAAAGCCAAGCTTGTTGAAAACAAACATAAAATCAGCTTCAAAGATGTTGCTGGTGTTGATGAAGCCAAAGACGATTTGCAAGAAATAGTTCACTTTTTAAAAGATCCAAAAAAATATACAAAATTAGGCGGTCGAATTCCAAAAGGTGTTTTACTGGTGGGTCCTCCTGGAACTGGTAAAACATTACTTGCACGTTCTGTTGCGGGCGAAGCCGGAGTTCCATTTTTTACAATCTCTGGTTCTGATTTCGTTGAAATGTTCGTAGGTGTTGGCGCAAGTCGTGTGCGTGATCTTTTTGAACAAGGTAAAAAACAAGCTCCTTGTATTATATTTATTGATGAAATCGATGCGGTTGGACGTCACCGTGGTGCAGGCATGGGCGGCGGTCACGACGAACGGGAACAAACTTTAAATCAATTGCTCGTTGAGATGGATGGTTTTGAATCCACAGAAGGCGTGATTTTAATTGCGGCCACAAACAGACCCGATGTTTTAGATCCGGCATTACTTCGCCCAGGTCGTTTCGATCGTCGTGTTGTTGTTGGTAAGCCTGATCTTTTTGGACGTGAACAAATTTTAGGTGTGCATATGAAGAAAACACCACTGGGTCCTGATGTGGATGTTCATAAAATTGCGCGCGGTACGCCAGGCTTTTCAGGTGCAGATCTTGAAAATTTAGTGAATGAAGCCGCATTAAATGCAGCACGATTTGATAAAAAGTTTTTAACAAATGAAGATTTTGAAAAAGCCAAAGACAAAGTCATCATGGGCAGCGAAAGAAAATCAATGGTGATCAGTGATGAAGATAAAAAAATAACAGCTTATCATGAAGCCGGTCACACACTTGTTGGTAAAAAATTACCAGGAATAGATCCTATTCACAAAGTGACTATAATTCCTCGTGGAATGGCTTTGGGATTGACTCAAACATTACCTGAAAAAGAAATGCTGAATTTATCAAAAAGCAAAGCCCACAATATGTTGGCGTTTTTGTTCGGAGGCCGAGCTGCTGAAGAAATTATTTACAATGATTACACAACCGGTGCAGGCAATGATATCGAACGTGCAACCAGTCTTGCGCGCAGTATGGTGACTGAATGGGGAATGAGCCAAATGGGTCCACAGGCTTTTGAAAAATCAGAAGGCCCTGTATTTTTAGGAATGAATTACGGTCAAAAAAGTAAAAATTATTCAGATGCTAAAGCACTGCAAATTGATACCGAAGTGACAAAATTTATTGATGATGGGTATGCATTGGCGAAAGAAATTTTAACAACGAACAGAGATGCTCTTGAAAGATTAACTGCGGCCTTGATTGAATTTGAAACGATTGATGGCGCTGAAGTTGAAATGTTAGTGAACGGTGCTGAAATCAGTGAAATTGCCAAAGTTCGTCAAAACAAAAAAAATGACGGAAGCTCAGGGCTGCAATCTGCGAATGATCAGCCATCATCAATCAGTCTACCAAATTCAAAACCTGTGTCAGTGACATAGGCTGTGACATAGGTTTATATTGATCGATGAGTTTTTTCTCGACGTTCACTGAAAATTTATTATTTATTCTATCAAATCTAAGAATCCAAGATTTGATAGATATTATTTTAGTCTGGTTGATCATTTATCGTGTACTCATTTTGATTAAACGCTCCGGTACTGTGCAAATGCTTTCAGGTCTGGGCATTTTGGCAATCACATATATTGCTAGTATTTGGTTTGAATTATACACCTTAAACTGGATCTTAGAAAAATTCTTTTCAAACTTATTTGTGATTGTGGTCGTTTTATTTCAAGGTGAAATCCGCAGAGCACTAGCACATATTGGCAGTCATCCGTTATTTTCTGATGTGTCGGTTGCAATGGAAACTCATTTGGTCGAAGAAATTGCCAAAGGCATAATTACTTCGGCACAAAAAGGTTACGGTGCTTTGATAGTTATCGAAAATGATATCTTAGTTGATTACCATATTGAATTAGGTACTGAAATGGATTCTCGAATTTCTGCCGAATTGATCGAATCTATTTTTCACACGCAAACGCCAATGCATGACGGAGCCATTTTAATTCGCTCTGGTAAAATTGCGTATGCCGGATGTTTTTTGCCACTCAGTAAAAATCCGGCACTGGATAAAAATTTAGGAACCCGTCACCGTGCAGCGATTGGATTAACCGAAGAAACCGATGCTATTGTTTTTGTTGTTTCCGAAGAAACTAAATCTATCAGTATTGTTTCGGGTGGGCATATGTATCCGAATGCGGAACTATCAGATGTTCGAAAAGAGCTGTATGAAGCTTTCGGATTAAAATACAAACCGGTGTATGAATCATGAAAAATAAAATCATTAAAAACTCTGATCGCATAAAATATTTTTTTACAGAAAATATTTCCTATAAGCTGGTGGCATTATTTGTAGCATTAATTTTATGGGTATCTATTTTAGGACGTCGTGATTTTGTGACTACAAAGGAAATTGAGGTCTTATTTTTAACTTCAAATGGCTACACGGTAACAAGCCAATCTGTGGATCGTGTTAAAGTCAAAATTTCAGGAGCACAACCTTTGATGAAGAAATACAAAGAACGCAGCCTTAATTTAACAATTGATGCGACTGAAAGTAAAAACGGAATTTTTGAATATGATATTTACCAAGGGATGATCGATTTGCCTCAAGGTCTAAGAGTTCTCAGTATTAAACCGAATTCGATCAAAGTTGAAATTTCTGAAAAAAAATAAATAAGGACAGATCAGTATGAGCCAAAACCCAATACAAAAAAATACAAATAAAAATACAAAGTTATTTGGAACAGATGGTATCCGTGGAACATCAAATCAGTTTCCGATGGTTCCCGATGTTGTCGTTAAAATTGGCCAAGCGATAGGTTATTTAATTCGAACAAAAAAAATTGCATCACCTTCGTCAGCCAACAAAGTCGTCATCGGAAAAGACACCCGACTTTCGGGATATATGATCGAACAAGCACTGTCATCTGGATTAAATTCGATGGGAATTTATGTTCAGTTGGTGGGGCCGCTTCCGACCCCAGGAATTGGTTATTTGACGCGGACAATGCGCGCCGCTGCGGGGATTGTAATTTCAGCTTCACACAATGCGTACCAAGATAACGGAATTAAAATTTTTGGACCGTCAGGCTTTAAATTGGACGATACATTAGAAAAAGAAATTGAAGCCCTTGTTGCTCAAGATGACTTGTTAAAATTATTGCCGCCCTCAAAAGAAATTGGTCGAACAAAACGTATCGAAGATGCACAAGGCCGTTATATCGTTCACGCTAAATCAGTTTTTCCATTAGAAAATTCATTGGATGGAATGCGAATTGTGTTGGATACAGCACACGGTGCGGCGTACAAGGTGGCTCCTGCTATTTTTGAAGAACTGGGCGCTGAAGTTATTTTATTAGGAAGTCAACCCAACGGCACAAATATCAATGACAAATCAGGCGCTCTGCATCCGGCTAATATTTCACAAGCCGTGGTTCAGTACCGTGCCGATGTGGGGATTGGCTTAGACGGTGATGCAGATCGTATTATTATGGTGGACGAAAATGGAAAAGTTTTAAACGGCGATCATATTTTAGCAATTTGTGCGATTCATATGAAAAATAAAAACCAATTAAAAAATAATACATTGGTTGTGACTCAAATGAGTAATTTTGGTCTCGAGAAAAAAATGAAAGAAGTAGGAATTAAAGTCATTAAAACTAATGTTGGTGATAAATACGTCGTCGATGAAATGCGAAAAAATAATTACAATTTGGGCGGCGAACAATCGGGTCATATTATTTTCTTGGATCATTCAACAACGGGCGATGGAACAGTTGCGGGCCT
>JAYTMM010000008.1:0-3103 GCA_043728555.1 Pseudobdellovibrionaceae bacterium | reverse complement strand
ATTTTTAATTTCACTGATTCTGACGCTAAGGAATCCCCACCGTCAGATGATGAAATTCCTGAATTGAAAAAATATTTTAATTCATAAATTCCTTGGGGGGAATGCATGTATTTCGATGTCGTTACACGACTGACTGTTGATTCATGCATTCCGATATCGTTTGCAATATCACGCAGAATCATCGGTTTTAAAAAAGCTGTCCCTTTATCAAAAAATTCTTTTTGATGCTTTACGATACTGTCGGCGACTTTAAAAATTGTCCGTTGACGTTGATGAATGGATTTAATCAACCAGACCGCAGATTTTAATTTTTCAGAAATATAATCGGCGGCTCTGTTATCGCCCGTCGGCGTTGTTCCGCCCTTTAGCATGTTTCTGTAAAAATTTGAAATTTTTAATTTCGGCAAACCGTCTTCGTTCAATGAAACGCTGTAGTCATCACCGACTTTGTAAACATACACATCGGGCGTCACATAATTTGTGTCATTCGCAGCGTAAGCGCGACCTGGCTTGGGGTCCATGGCGTAAATAATCTTACACATGTCGATGACTTCTTCCATCGATCGATTCAGACCTTTGGCGATGGCATCGTAATTTTTTTTCTCAAGATCTTTTAAATGATTATCTAACAATTGCATCAAATCATTTGTGTCTTCTTCAAGATTTTTTGCTTGAAGCATCAGACATTCTTTTAGATTTCTGGCGCCAACACCCGGTGGATCGAAATCATGAATTAAGCTCAACGTGTCTTCAAGATCTAACAAATCAATTTTTTCTTCTTCGGCGATTTGAGTCAGTGGCGTTTTTAAATACCCGTCATCATCAATATATGAAATTAAAACGTCAGCGACTTTTTCTTCGTGATCAGAAAAACCCACCATCTTCACTTGCCAATAAAGATGATCATGCAACGTTTGTGTTTGCTTGATTACGTTTTCATAGTTCATGATTTCTTCGTTACCGTGCGAAGCTTCACGTGGCATTTTATGCTGAGTTTCTAAATACGATTCCCATTCAAATTCATCTTGTTTTTGTGGATCTTGCGAAGCGGATTGTTCGACATGTGTTTCGATGTTGCCATCATTTTGCAAAGGTTCGACTTGGGCCGCGGCTTCTTTCGTGCGTTCGAAATCTTCTTCACGCAAAATTTCAGCTTCTTCTAAAATGGGGTTGTCTTCAAGTTCATTTCTGACTTGAGATTCAAGCTCTAAACGTGACATCTGCAAAAGCTTGATCGCTTGCTGCAACTGCGGCGTGATCACTAAGTTTTGACTCAGACTCATCGTTTGTCGTAATGCCATTTTTTATTCCACCATTCGCATACAGTTATACTTTATTCAACATACAGTTATACTTTATCAGTTTTAGAGCTTGAAGTTTTCTCCAAGATAAAATTTCTTCGCAATTTCTGAATGAGCAATTTCATCTGTGTTTCCACTGACTTGAATCTGCCCATCCTTCAATATATAAGCATAATCGCAAATGCCTAAAGTCTCACGTACGTTGTGGTCCGTAATCAAAACTCCTATACCTTTGGCCTTAAGTTCTCGAATGATATTTTGAATTTCACCAACTGCGATCGGATCAATTCCCGCGAAAGGTTCATCTAATAATAAAAAATGCGGCGATCCTGCAAGGGCTCTGGCAATTTCAACGCGACGGCGTTCACCACCGGACAAAGAAAAACCAAAACTTTCGCGGATGTGATTAATCCGAAATTCTTGTAATAGCGATTCTAATTTTTCATTTTTTTCTTGGGATTCCAGACCATGTGCTTCAAGTGCGACTAAAATATTATCTTCGACCGACATTCGACGAAAAATACTGGGTTCTTGCGCCAAATAACTTAATCCCGAACGCGCGCGTTTATACATCGGAAAATTTGTGATATCTAAACTATTAAAATAAATTTTTCCTGAATCCGGTTGCACCAGACCGACAACCATATAAAATGATGTTGTTTTACCTGCGCCATTGGGTCCCAATAAACCCACAACCTGACCGGCTTTAATTTCAAAACTGGCACCCTGAACGACTTTTCGGCCGCCATATTTTTTTGAAATGTTTTCGATTTTTAAAAAACTTTCAGACATTACTTTTTATCCTTTGGCTGATCTTGAAGCTGCCCATGAACAGTGCCATTCACTTTCACATTATTTATTTTAACTTTTTGTCCGCCATCCGTGAAGACAATTTCGTTACCCGTGATTTCATCGTCTTGCATCTGGACCTTTGGCGAACCTCGTAAAGTCATCTGATCAAGCTCTAAATCCATTTCAAGTTCACGGCAACTTCCCGTTCGATCACTTTCTTTCATAGTGACGTTATCTTTTAACAAAATTGTTTTTAATTGTTTGTTGTTCGACGAGTATTTAAAAAAAGCTTCGGGCGCCGTCAAAATGGATTTGTCGTATTTTAAATGGACATGACCACTGAATTGGCCCTCTTGGTTTTTATTAGAAAAATTGGCTGAATCTGAATCTAAATCAAATTTTTTTGTTTTGATAACTTTATGTGCTTGAACCGAACTTAGAATCGACATTTTATTTTTGATCAAATCAATCACAAAACCTACACCATTTAATTCGAAACCACTGCCGGTTTGATCCGCCGGACCATTCATCGTTACGCTATCATCACTTTTTAAAGTTTTATTTTCGGCAAAAAATCGCAGGTCATTCGTTCTAAATGAATATCCATTCGTACTGGTTGTGATCACCTGACCGCGGATCAAAATATTTTTTGTTGCACCGTCAATTTCACCAACGTCACCTGTCACCGTGTAACTGGATTGATCTTCCGCGAAAAAATCAATCTTCACTTTTTTTAAAACCCACTGCGAATCCGCAGAACCATTGGCTTCTTCGGCGAAAAGTTCCCAACCTTTCATTCGATTTGAATTTTCAACCAAATGAACACCCTTCATCTGCTGTTCAACTGATTTTTGATTGTTATTTTTTTTCTGTGAATTTGCTAGGCTTTGAATTTGTTCTGCAGTTTTGAGTTCCTGATGAACTGAGCTGATTTCTGTTGGATTCAGAATTAGAATCTGGATGAATATCAAAAATAAAATCAGGAAAAATAAAATTCCTGATTTTTTAAT
>JAYTMM010000007.1:0-3120 GCA_043728555.1 Pseudobdellovibrionaceae bacterium | reverse complement strand
AAACCACGAATCATTTTTTCACAATCTGCTTGAACTGCATAATAATGAATTTCTTGTCCTTGCACAAAATGCTGAGGAAAAAATGGCAAACCCATAATGTGATCAAAATGAAAATGCGTCATTAATATATGGTGCTGATTTCGTTCAGGGTGATGTTTCATTAAATGTTCACCATAAACTTTGATACCAGAACCTCCATCAATCACGATGTGATCACTGCCATCACGGACCTGAACACAGGTGGTGTTTTGACCGTAACCGCAAATTTCGGGCATCGGTTTTGAATTCAAAAAGGTTTCAATATCATTTTCAGATTTACATCCTGAATTAACAAATTGCTTCAAAATATTTTGAATATGTTCTTTGTTTTGTTCCAGACTATTGGCTGCAGGTAACGACCCACGAACGCCCCAATATTTTATTTTCATTTAATTAGTGTAATTAAAACTAATTTTAGTTCAATAAAGATTTTTACCGACAACAACCCTTAGGCTTGCTATCATCACAACATGGAACTTCGCCGTTATAAAGACATCATTGCCATTAAAATTTCTTCAGACGCAACTGGACCTGAAAATTATGTGGCATATCATTCCAGAAATCTTGAAGTCGCCGAAGTCACCCCCGAAGCATTTCTAGAGATGACTCCGATCAATTTAACAACCAGTGGCGCACCAGAAATACAAAATTTACAAGACGCTGACGCTCGTGAACAAATCGAATCGTGGAATAACGACGAAAATTTTCAAGGCCGCAAGGGCGAAATTAAATTCGGTATTCGCGCCGTTACAATTAACGTTACACAAATTTGCAATTTAAAATGCCATTACTGCGCTGCCGGTGGTGATGGTACCTACGGCGATCCTGTGGCTAAAATTTCAATTGAAAAAACTTTACCACAATTAAAATTTTTTATTGATCAACTGAAAGACAATCAAAAATTCACTATCAGTTTTGTGGGCGGCGAACCGCTATTGTACCCCGAAGCCGTCCTTAGTATTTACAATTATATTATAGATTTACAAAAAACTAAAAATTTTCACCCGATTTTTTCGCTAACAACGAACGCGACACTCATCACTGATCGCGTCCGCGATCTACTAAGCCAAATGAAGATCCACATCACCGTCAGCCTTGATGGCGATCAAAAAACCAATGATATCGCACGCCCTTCGAAAGACGGCACAAGCTCTACAAAATTAACTGAGTCTGGATTACAACAGCTGGCAAAAATTCATAGCGACATCGGATCATTCGGTATCAGCGCTGTTTCAACAAAAGAAAATATGAATGTCGTCGAAACATATAAATATTTTAAAACTTTTAATCCCGACTGGTACGAATTTAATTTTTCGTACATCGAAAAAAATCAATCCGCACAAACCGAGTATTTAAAACAAATGAATCAAATTGCAAAAATGGCTTACACTGATGGCGGCGAAGTTGCTCTCCGAAAAATTAAATCATTTGATTTGTATTTTAAATTATTGGATGACCAGCAGCGGATCGAAAACCACTGCGGCGCCGGTAAAAGTTACTTGATGATTGACGCCCGAAACCAAGTTTACACCTGCCCTTGGGTTGTTGGCGAAAAAGACGAAATTGTCGGCACGGGTTCAGTTTTAGACCACCAAAAGCTTGAAAAGTACCAGAAACCCTTGATTGAACTGAATAATTGTCAAACATGTTGGGCCAAATATCTGTGCGGTGGCGGTTGCATGTTCATTCACCGTGCCCACACTGGCGATAAACACACCAAAGATAATTTGTTCTGCGAACGCACAAGGGGCTTGATTTTAACGACACTTATGTATTATAAATTAAGCAGGGAGTAACTTTATGAAAAAAAATCACATCAAAAAATTGAAGCCGATCAAGTCTACTGACTCTGTGATTAAAACTCGCGATACAGGTATCGCTTGTATTCCTACTGGAAACCCTCCCGATTCTTCTTTGTAATCCATAACTTATGGCAGCACCTCCATCGCTGGATCAAAACCTTAAATATCCAGCTTGGGTTTATTTAACATCTAAAATTTTATTCGCACTTTTGGCCTCGGCCATTGTTTCATCTTTTAAATTAGATTTCATCGAAAGTTATTTTTACGATATCCGCGTTCGCACAGAATCTTTTTTAAGCTTTAATAAAATCCAAGATCCCAAAATAATTTTAATACATATCACAAGCAAAACCGTTGAACGTTACCAAGGTTTCCCGACATATAAAGATCACGCCGATTTTTTAGCAAAAATTGAAAATCAAAAACCACGCTATATTTTATATGACTTCAGAACCAAAGACGGTGAAATTCGCGATTTCAATGTTGATAGCGACGGCGACCAGCCCGAGAAAAAAATATTTGCAGACGTCGCAACCAGTATTGCAGATTTCCATATTTTAACAGATGAACTGGAAATGAAAGGTGAAACTGGTAAGACAAAATTAAATCCACCGCTGGATAAAATCAAAGTTTCACCGGCCGCAAAAACATACGATACTATTTTATTCGCCAAAGACGGCGTCAGCCGCAGGTTGATGATCAGTTACCAAGATCAAAAATTATTATATCCTGTGATTGCATCCTATTATAATCCACAAATTCAAAACACTGAAAAAATCCGTGGCCAGTTTGAATTGCTTGATTCAGCCCAAGCGTACGTTCACTTTCATCCCGCAGGCACATTTCCATCGTATTCGTTCGAAGACGTTATCGACGGCAAAATCCCTCCGCAACTTTTAGCAGGGAAAATTGTAATCCTTGGCACAGACACTGGCAAATCCGCCAAAGAATATGTGACGACTCCGTTTTCGCGTGAAGTGAACGCGATGACCTCAAGCGAATATCACGCCAATGTTTTTCAAACATTAATTGATAATAATTCTCCGATCAGGCTGCCCAATATTTTTAACATTATCCTGACATCGTTAATTTCAATTTTAACAGTTTATGTTGTTTTGGCCTTAAAACCTTCGCGCGGACTTTTAATTTTATTGATGGCGTTGTTGTCATTAATTATTGTGTCGTTTTCTATTTTTATTTTATTAGGATTATGGATTGATTTGGCGCATCCGTTTTTAGCAATTTTTTTATGTTATTACTTTTTTATTCCGTACAGATT
>JAYTMM010000006.1:0-2816 GCA_043728555.1 Pseudobdellovibrionaceae bacterium | reverse complement strand
CTCAAAAAAAATATTTCTTTGCTTACAAAATTTCAATTAAAAATAATGGCTCTGAACCCGCACAACTGATGAGTCGCCATTGGATTATCACCGATGCATTTAATCACAGCGAAGAAGTCCGCGGCCCCGGTGTCGTTGGCCTGCAACCTCGATTAATGCCCCAACAAAGTTTTGAATACGAAAGCGCTTGCCCGCTAACAACCAGCACAGGATCAATGCGTGGGACGTATCATTTCATTGATGATAACGGGGATACATTTAATGTGGAAATTCCTGAATTTTTTCTGGTCTCGCCGCACGCGATTCATTAGGATAAAATATTTATAACTGACTCAATAACTTCAACCATTTTGCCTAACGACATCGAAGGCCGGTCGTCTTCAAATCGAATTTGTTCTGGCAGTAGCGGGACGTGAATAAAAACTGATTTAAAATCGGGATATGATGATAAAACTTTGAAATACAAATTATTACAAACATACGCCCCTGCTGAAAAAGAAATTTCAACTGGTTGATTTTTCAATTTTAATTTTTCACAAACTTGATCTACAGGAAATGTCGTCATCAAAGCCAAGGCTTGATCATTTTGAATCGCACCCACTGCCGGAACATAACCCGATTCATCGGGATGATTCGACTGAATCCAGTTCAATCCAATTTTTTCAAACGAAATATTTTTTCGACCACTGGCTTGCCCCAACATGATGACGTAATCTGGATTTGTATTTTTAATTTCGGTATTTAAAATTTCAAATGCCGATTTAAATTCAACAGGTAAAATCAGTGTTTGAATGTTTGGGTGTTTAATTTCGTTAAGAATTAATTCGCTTGGATTTACAGATTCGCCTAAGAAAGGTTTAAATCCAGTAACAAGTATTTTCATGGAGACCGCAAAAAACGATTCCAAGGGCTGTTTACAGAATCACGTTGATAAATATATCGTTCATGAAGCCGGCCATTTTTACCGAACCAAAATTCGATTTCTAACGGAACAATCCGAAATCCACCCCAATGCGGTGGGCGCGTGACTGTTTGGCCCTTAAAGCGATTTTCGATGTCTGTTAATTTATTTTGAAAATCTTGAAATGAACTGATCGTACTTGATTGATTCGATGACCACGCACCCAATTGGCTAAGCCTTGGTCTGCTTTTAAAATAATTGTCTGAATCAGCATCAGAAAGTTTTTCAGCATAACCTTCGATACGGATTTGATGGTCGATGTGCGGCCAGAAAAAAGTTGCCGCTACATTTTGATTATTCGAAAGTTCTTGGCCTTTACGGCCGTCATAGTTCGTAAAAAAAGAAAACCCGCCCTGATTCATTCCTTTGTATAGAACGATTCGATTGGCGGGTTTATTATTGGCTACTGTCGCTAAAGCCATCGCATTATGCTCTGGAATTCCTTTGAACTGCACCAAACTGATCGACTTTAAAAAATTATCTATAGGATCATTTTTAAAGTCGAACGTCATAAATTTAAAATTACTTCTTAGGCTTAGCCGCTGCTGGTTTTGCCGCAGGAGCCGCTGGTTTTGCAACACCCTTAACGATATCAAGTAATTCAACATCGAAAATCAATGCAGAGTTTGCAGGAATTCCTGGGCGACCTGATGGACCGTAGGCTAATTCAGCTGGAATAAATAATTTATATTTAGATCCAACTTTCATCATTTGTAAGGCTTCAGTCCAACCTGGAATTACGCCACCAACTGGAAATTCAGCAGGCTGTCCACGATCAACTGATGAGTCAAATTTAGTTCCATCAATTAATGTACCTGTGTAGTGACATTTTACAGTGTCTTCTTTTTTAGGAATTGCGCCTGTACCAACAGTTGTCTCGATATATTGTAAACCAGAAGCTGTTACTTTTACGCCAGCAGCTGTTTTATTTTTTTCTAAGAATTCAGCAGATTTCTTTTTATTTGTTTCGCCTTCTTCTTGTTGTTTTTTCTGAGCGCCTTCTTGCAATTTCATCATTGCTTTTTGGATCTCGTCGTCTTTCATTTCAGATTTGCCAGCAGCTGCATCTTTTAATGACGCTGCTAATGTTGCAGGATCAATTTCGATGTTCTGTGCTTTTAAATTTTTACCGATCTGTTGACCGATTGCGTACGAAGCTTGTCCTTTGTCAGATTTTAAATCTGCCTTGTTACAACCAACTAATGCCAATGTAGCAACTGCTGCTACGACTAATAAATTTTTCATGTGCTCTCCGTTTTGTTATTGTTCGTTTATATTGTTAATCTTTTAAAAATATAAATTGTTTTATCTTTAGAATAAAATCATGATCGAATTTCAAAGGAATTCAAACACATAACATGCTGCATTTATTACTTTATTTTATAGCACTCATATCTCTATCCACTTCATCCAGCTGGGCCAAGCTGAACGAAATGCCTTCTGAAATGCTTGGTTTTTGGCGCTTATCACTGGCCGCAGTGATGCTTTTGACCTATCAATTGGTCTTTGTCAGAAAAAAAATACGCCTTACAAAATTTGAATTCAAATGGATCACTGTCTCTGGATTTTTTTTCTTTCTGCATTTATGGACTTATAAATATGCCGCAAAACACACGTTGATTTCACTGACAATGATCTTGTTCGCAACAAATCCAATTTGGACCGCTGTTGGCAATATCTTTGCCTTTAAAGAAGCGATCACTCGTCGCATGGTTTTTTCATTTTTAATCGCGTTTGTGGGAATTTTTTTACTGACCTATGATCAGCTCAGTTCAAATGAACAAAACACAATGGGAAACATTTCGGCTTTAGCTTCTGCAGCATTATTTGCGATTTATGTTCTATCAGCCAAAAA
>JAYTMM010000005.1:0-3828 GCA_043728555.1 Pseudobdellovibrionaceae bacterium | reverse complement strand
GATCTGTCTACTTAGGTTTTATTCTGGCCTCAATTCATGTTTTACAAATTGAAAAAACAGATCTGATCAAATACAGTTTGCTAGCTGGTGCCATTGGATTAATTCAGGCTTACAGGCTTTTTAGATCCCGAAAAATTTCGTAATTATTTTTTCTCTGCTTTTAAAACAGAATTTTTTTGTTCAATCAGACGACTCGCAATTTCACTGGGGCTACTGTTCATACGCATCAAATTTAATTTACGTTCAGCTTTCGCTAACTTTGAATACATAACGTTACTGTCAGCAATTTTTTCAATCAGCTCAGTTTCAAAACCACCTGATTTGTATTGTTTTATAAATAGTGGTTTAAAATCAGCTATCAGATTTTCTAAAACCACACCTGCTGTTGCCTGAATAATTGGATCAGCTTTTTCATCGTTCACTCTGGAAATATTCTGCTGAACCATGGCTTCGACGGTATTTTCCCATTCACCGTTGTCTTCCAGTGGATTTTTAACCAATGAAATGACTTTGTCCAAAGTACGATCTTCATCCGGACGCGAATAGGCGATCTGTGCGCCTTCTTTTAATTTTTGTATTTGGTCTGTTTTTTTATATTCGTTAATTTTTTCGTACATCAAATCCATCATTTGATCCAGATCATTTAATTTTAAATTTTTATAAGTTAATTTCATTTCAATCGGTTCAAAAACTTTGTCAGCGCGTGGTGGCGCTGCGTGTTCTGTCGAATGAACGTTTGATGTTTCGCAGGCTGTTAAAATTGACACTACACTTAAAAATAAAATCAGTTTTTTCATACTCATAATGTATCTGTTTTTTGCAACTTCGTGCAGTCTAGACCTCGATCACTGGACCTCGGTCGTGGTCAATACGAAAGGTCCCCTGATTAAAAAATGAATGACGTTTGATTTTCAATTTGTCACACTATCAGAGCTTTCAATTTAATGAAATAAAACAAAACAGAATCAAACGGAGGATTCAGTGAAAAAATATTCAGCCTTAGCAACTATCGCTACAATCGCACTTGCATTTTCAGCATGTGCCCCATCAGCAAAACAACTTAAAGAAGCCATCGAAAAAGATCCTTCAATTGTTTTCGCGGCTATCGAAAAAGCGCCCGACAAATTTATCGAAGTCGTCATGAAAGCTCAGCAAGACGCTCAAAAAGTTTCTGCTGAAAAAGCTCAAGACGAAGAAAAAAAAGCACGCGAAGAAGAATTTAAAAATCCATTAAAACCAGCGATCGACGAATCGCGTGTTATTTTCGGTAACAAATCGGCTCCGATTACAATTGTAGAGTTTTCTGATTTTCAATGTCCGTACTGCTCTAAAGGTTACCAAACAACACAAGAAGTTCGCAAAGCTTACGGCGAAAAAGTACGCGTGATCTTTAAACATTTACCTCTTGATTTTCACCCGATGGCAATGCCAGCTGCGAAATATTTCGAAGCTATCGCACAGCAAGATCACAAAAAAGCTGAAAAATTTCACGATATGGTTTTTGAAAACCAGAACATGCTGAAAGAAAAAGGCGAAGCTTGGTTTAAAGAAGTCGCTAAAAAAGTTGGCGCTGATCAAAAGAAAATTGATGCTGCATTAAAAGACGAAAGCATTGCAAAACGTATCGCTGCCGACATGGAAGAAGCTAAGGGTTTTAACATGAGCGGAACTCCAGGTTTCGTAATCAACGGTGTTTCTTTACGTGGCGCTTACCCGATTGATGCATTCAAAAAAATTATCGATCAGCATTTAGCAGCAATTAAATAATCAGTAAAATAATTAGTTTCATTTTAATTTAATAAAATTAAAGATTTAAAAGAGAGTTCATCTGAACTCTCTTTTTTTATGAAAAATTGAACCAAGAAGACTCACAAACTGTCTCATTGTAAAACAGTTTTACAGCTTGATGCTCTCATATCGATTCTAATCAACAACCATGTGGCTTTGAAATAGCAACACGGTTGTTGTAGGGAAAAATATGGGACGTCATTTGTTAAAAATATTTTATGTACTAATCACCTTATCGACCAGCTTTGCTGGTGCGCAGACGCAGTTTTATTTGAATTCGTCTGAAAAATCAATCATTGCACTGGCTTTAAAATCAATTCAAGCAGAGCCCGCCGAACAAATTGAACTGGTTAAAAATATTTATTTACGACTTAAAAAATCAGAACATAAAACACAAAAGAAAATTAAAATTAACTCGCACAAAGAACTTGTCGAATCCATGCAGAATGAGGATCTTTTTTCAAATTATAATCTGTCAGAATTAAATAGTGATGATTTGCTTGCTGAAATAAAATCCGTCGAATACTACAGTGACATCCCTACTTTGCAAAAAAGAATTGATAACTATATAAATAAACGCACAGAAACTCTGCGCAACTCAAGCCTTATTATAGGTCTCGCTGGTTTTGACCTAGCCTTGCAAAACCGCAGCTCAAACCAAGAGCTGAAAGACTTTGTAACGACGTATATTGAAAATAAATCTGCCGAATTTGTTTCAAAAATGAATGTCACGGAAAACCCGCAGGCTCTTGTCATCGGAAAACTTTTAAAAGCTTATTTTTTAAATTTGCCAGAGTCTCAAAAAATTGAAATTGTTTATCAATTAACAAAATTGCCCATTGATGCCAACCACATGGATTTCTTTTTAGTCATGATCCAAAATTCAGGCCCACAAATTCAAAAATTAATTCAAATCATGGGGCGCAGTGCAAATATTCCGAAAGAATTTCAGGACGTATTTCAAAAACTTGAAAGCCAAGTTACCCCTGTCCCATGGCGCAAAGTCAAATCACTGATCGAAAACGAAGGTTTAAAACTGTCTGACTTTGATTACTTTGAAAAAAAACCAGTGGGAGTTGGCACCATGGCACAGACGCATCGTGTGCAAATGACAGACGAAAATGGTGAACGTCAAAGTTTAGTCATTCGATTTTTAAAACCTAATATCGAAAAAATGGTCGAAATGGATTACCAAATTTTAACGACCATAGCGAAAGAAATTGATAATGACCCTGAACTTAAAAATTTAAATTTACCATCACTTGCCGACCTGATTGATGATCTGAACAATTCGGTCACAGAAGAGCTCGATTTAGAGCGCACAATCAAAGATCAAAACAAAGCACAAAAAATATATTCAAAATCAGAAATTATTCGTTTCAACGAACAAAAAAATGAACTGCAGTTTAGTGTTCCAAAAACATTTTCGCTGGGGAAAAATAAAAAATTGATGGCCCAAGAATTAGTTTTCGGTCAAAAACCATACAAAGAACTTGTTCAATACAAAGAAATTTACCCCGATCTGTATACTGTCATCGCCGAAAAAACGGCCGAGCTTTGGTTAACAGAAGTATTTTTTAAGGGAGGCTTTTTTCATGCCGACTTACATCAGGGCAACATGATGATGCAAATCACTGATCCCGAAATCAAAGTCAATTTATTAGACTTTGGAATGACTGGGCAATTATTTCCAGAACAGCAAAAAAGTGCACTCCTATTGGGTCTTGGTATTAAAACAAATCACACCGAACTTATTTTAAAACATTTAACTCTGTTATCAAAAAATCAAAAAGAAAAAACTGGATTTCGAAAACTTGTCACCGATCGTTGTTTGATGATTCAAAAAAATGAAATCAAAGAACAAACTTTGTCTGATTGGATCGCCTGGTCGCTAGATCAAGGGCAAGATTTAAATTATGAATTTTTAAAATTAAATCGTGGCATAACAGCCATTGAAATTTTACTTTCAGACGCAAAAAGCAAATTCACATTTGATCAGATTGTACAAAAAATTGCACTTAAAAATAAAATTTACATGAC
>JAYTMM010000004.1:0-3349 GCA_043728555.1 Pseudobdellovibrionaceae bacterium | reverse complement strand
GTTATTTTTTCAAATGCAGCCATTGGTAAATCAAAGCTTAAGTCTAAACTGGATAATGCTAATGCTGATAAAAATTGGCTTGAATCTTTGGAATTAATTTTAAGGACGTTCGTGGGTTTTTGCCAACCGTTGGATTTAATTTTCAGCCCTTGTGCATTTAATTCTGCATCCACACCCAATTGTTTTAAAATATTTACGATTTCAGTTTGAGGTCTAGATAATAATTTTTCATCTGCGCGGATGAAGTATTCTCCGGGACTTCGGGACAATCTGAAAGCTAAAAACCTGAAAGTGGTACCGCCAAGGCCGGTATAAAATTCTTTTTTATTTTTAGCGAAATCAACTAGTGCACTTTTTAAAAGTGTTACATCTTCAGCCATTGAATCACCCTGAATATGCATGTGCGGGCTAAATGATTGAAGAATAAGAGCTCGGTTCATCCATGATTTTGAAATTTCAAGATCACCCGAAAATTGAAACACTATAATTGCCTTCGCTGTCTTTGAACTTCGGACATTAAATCAGAAATTAACACGGGCTGAATAAAAACATTTCCAATTTTATGCATGAAAATAAAATTGACTTGATTTTTGGCTGATTTTTTTTTGTCTTGCAGTAACAGTTTTTTAATTTTTTGATTCGGTATTTTTAAAACTTTATTGTATTTTAATTTCAGCGGTACACAGAAAAGAATCTGACAAATTTTAATAAATTCTGCTTTTTTTAAATAGCCCAATTGGAAACTGTATCTGGCTGAAAACAGCAGCCCAAATAAAATAGCTTGCCCGTGTGAAATTCGATGAGCAATTTCAAAAACGTGGCCCATCGTGTGGCCTAAATTTAAAACTTGTCGCAACCCAGTTTTTTCGTACGGGTCAAGATCAACAATTTTATATTTTCCGTTGATAGCAGTGGTTAAATTTTTCCATAAAAAATCAGCTGATATTTTTGGTCTGTGTAGATTGAATTTTTGTAAAATCGCCGGCTGATTAATTAAACCTATTTTAAAAACTTCGCCGAATGCATCTGTGATCAGATCCGAAGGTTGTGAAAACAGTAATTTTTTTGATAAAATAATAATTTCTGCAGCATAAAATGTTCCGATTTGATTTTTTGTGTCTAAAAAATTAAGCCCCGTTTTGCCACCATGAGCCGAATCAACAGCCGACAACCATGTTGATGGAATATGGATGAGTCGCTGACCACGCTTGTAGGTTGATGCGATAAATCCAACAAAGTCACCGACAGAACCTCCACCAAGGCTGACAAACGTTGTATTTTTCTGAATTGGTAAAGTTGTCATTTTTTTTAATATGGCCGAATATGAATTTAAAGTTTTTAAAGACTCGCCTGCATTTAGTGCAATTTTAGAAGGAAATTTCTGTAGCCAAGTTTTAACAAACAAATTTTTAAGCAACTTTTGATCGTAGAAAACAACAACGTCATTTTTTGATGAGACATTCAAATCTGAAAGCGCGGGAAGGCCTGGGATGGTCTGTATTTTTGATTTTTGCATACTGATTAAATCTAGTCCTGATTTCACATGATATCAAGCATTAGGCCGTGCCAAAACCCTGTTCTGGCAGTAGTCTGGTCCGTGAAATTAACAGACGAATTTAAAAAATATAAATAACAAAGGAATTTTATGCAAAAAATTAAAGTCGCAAACCCCGTTGTCGAACTTGATGGTGACGAGATGACTCGTATCATTTGGAAATTTATTAAAGATAAATTAATTGTTCCGTATTTAGATATGGAAATTAAATATTTTGATTTGGGTATGGAAAATCGTGACCTTACAAACGATCAAGTGACTATTGATTCTGCAGAAGCGATTAAAAAATATAACGTCGGAATTAAGTGCGCTACAATTACTCCGGACGAAGCGCGCGTTAAAGAATTTAATTTGAAACAAATGTGGAAATCACCGAACGGTACAATTCGTAACATTTTAGATGGAACAGTTTTTCGCGAACCGATTCTGTGTGCAAACGTTCCACGCTTAGTTCCGAATTGGACAGCGCCGATTTGTATTGGCCGTCATGCGTTTGGTGATCAGTACCGTGCAACTGATTTCGTTACAAAAGGCAAAGGCAAATTAACAATTACTTTTGAAGGTGATAACGGCGAAAAAATTTCTCATGAAGTTTATAATTTCAAAGGCGATGGCATCGCAATGGCTATGTACAACACAGATGAATCAATCACCGGTTTTGCGCGTTCATGTTTTAACCAAGCATTAACAAAAAAATGGCCTTTGTATTTATCAACAAAAAATACGATCTTAAAAAAATATGATGGTCGCTTTAAAGACATTTTTGAAAATATTTTTCAAACTGAATTTAAAACAAAATTTGAAGCCGCAGGAATTACATATGAACATCGTTTGATTGATGACATGGTTGCCAGCGCATTAAAATGGAATGGTAATTTTGTTTGGGCTTGTAAAAATTATGACGGCGACGTGCAATCTGATACAGTTGCGCAAGGTTTTGGTTCATTGGGTTTAATGACTTCAGTCTTAATTACTCCGGACGGCAAAACGATGGAATCTGAAGCGGCTCATGGAACTGTGACTCGTCACTTTCGTGCTCATCAAAAAGGACAACCGACATCAACAAATCCAATCGCGTCGATTTTCGCATGGACTCGTGGTCTTGAACACCGTGCAAAATTAGACAACAACACAGAGCTTGATCGCTTCGCAAAAACTTTAGAGAAAGTTTGCGTACAAACTGTTGAATCAGGAAAAATGACAAAAGATTTAGCCGTGTGTATTTACGGCGATAAATTAACAAAAGATCAGTATGTGAATACAGAACCATTTTTAGATTTGATCGATGCGAATTTAAAAAAAGCAATGACGATGTAGTTTAAACTAATGGCCGATTTTGTTGCTGATATCCCTGACAACAGTCGCGCCATTCTTCCCCACATCAAGCAATACTCTTACTCCTCCGTCCAAACGAACGCTATGTGCGTTTGGACCATATTGCGGCAATTTTTCATAGTGCCATTTGCCTGGGTTTTCATAAAAACCTTGGACACCTTTTTCATTCAATATTTTTGTAAAATCATCGTAATGTTTAGCATTTATTTTTGATAACTTAGATACTGCTTTTTCAACTTTATGAGAAATTTCAACTATTCCATCCGAAGTCGCAACAGCTGAGGACACAACAACATGTGTAGAATCCAACGCTTCAGGCGCAAATTCAGCGATTAATTTTCTGACGGCTTGTTCATCTTTTGAATTTATAGTCGACATTTTTGTCCAGAATTCTGAATTCTGTGCTAATTTAGGATGTTGATTCATCATTTTAGCTAAATCACAATTCAAGGCCCAAAT
>JAYTMM010000003.1:0-3655 GCA_043728555.1 Pseudobdellovibrionaceae bacterium | reverse complement strand
TGGCCCACGATTTGGCTGTTGGTGCTGCGAATAATTTCTGCTTTTGAAAAAAGTGAAGTGATTAACTCTTGCGTCGCATTCGAAACTGTCGCCGAAAACAAACCCAATTGTAAATTTCTGGCAGATTCGCTGGCTATACGTTCTGCGTCTGGCAAAAACCCGCCGTCCAACATTTGATCGGCCTCATCAAAAATTAAAATTCTGTTGTCGCACAAATTAATTAATTCTAAATCCATCAACTGAATTAATCGCCCCGGAGTTGCGACCAGAATATCAAACGGTGCCTTAATATTTTGTTTAGCTGATGCTGCCGTCGAGCCACCCAGAACAGTGCGTACGCGCAATCGTGTTGTATGCGTAAATAATTTAAATACACGTGAAACCTGTTCACCCAATTCACGACTGGGCACAATTACTGCCGCACGCGGCTGCGCTTCGGTCACAACCGGATTATTTTGCAATTCCAATGATTTTAACATTTGTAAAATTGGTAAAACATAAGCCAACGTTTTACCACTGCCGGTTTCAGAAACTCCGACCACCGATTTTCCGGCCAGCATAGCCGGCATGGATTGGCTTTGAATATCTGTGGTTTTTATAAAATTTTTCTCGTTCAAAGTTTCTTTGAGACTTTGAATAAAATTAAAATCTGTAAATAAATTGCTTTTCGTATTTTTTTGATTCGCATTATTATCTGTCATTATTTTTTCACCATAAATTTTTTGATTTCAGTCATGTATGATTCTTTGCCTGTGTTAATATCAACTGTACCTTGTTGGTGTAAAATCGACCAACGGTTATTTTTATCTAAACTGTTTTCAAGACCTGCTAAGAATTTTGAATCAATCCCATAAATTTCAAGTTCATCAGAACGATGGACTTCGTTGTTTTTAATATCATCAACCAACACATCGGCACTTTTATACGTATAAACGACAACTCGCTTTGCCGTCTTTGCGGCCTTGTGCAATTTTTTCGCTGATGCATTGCCGATTTCAATCCACAAATTCACATTACCATTCAGGCCCACAACTTTCATTGCAGGCGTGTCTGGGTCACTTAACCCGGCGCCAGAAAATTCAAGGCCCTCTTCATAACTTAAAACATAAGCCAAAACTCGTGTTAATAAATACGCTGCGACTTCGGATGGGTGCTGAGCAATCCGAAAATCCAACGTTTGATACAAACCCCGATCAACATCTGAAAGTTCAATTGAAAATCGATACAACATTTCAAACCACGACCTTCATGTGACGACTTTCTTGTTAAAATAAATTTCTGACATTTTTCATCTGTTTGTAAACTTCAGATTTTCGAAAACCCAAAACTTGTAACCAGCCATAAAATTTTTGGCTGTGATTCATTTCTTTCAAATGACAAACTTCATGCGCCAGCACGTAATCAAACAAATGTTTTTCAAAGGTCACAATTTGCCAATTAAAAATCAAATCACCTTTTGATGAACAGGCACCCCAACGTGATTTATAATTTTTTAATGAAATTGTTTTTACGCTGACATTTAATCGTTCTGTAAAAAAATGCACGCGTGATTTAATTTTTTCTAAGGCTTCGGCTTGGTACCATTTGATTAATAATTTTTGAATATATTTTTCAGCTATTGCATTATTATCGAATGCGGTAATTTTTGGTGGCACAGGCACAATCAATTCATTTTCAAATCTTGTGACCAGACCTTTACCGTCAATAATTTTTAAAATTAATTGCTCACCATAAAATGGCAAAACTTCGCCAGTTATAAATTTTATTTTATTTTGAACAGGGCGATCTTCGATCATTTTGTGTTTTTTCAAAATCCAATCGGAATGCACATTTAACATGTTCTGAATTTCAGAAATTTTTGTACGCACCGGTGCTGTCACTCGAACCGTTCTGGAGCCTAAAACACGAATCGTTAAACGTTTGGCACGCTTCAGATATTTAACTTCGATATTAATTTTTGGATTTGGTTCAAAATTTAAATTATTCACTCTTTGAAAGTTTAAACTGATTCTTCGATGTAACGAAGCATTTTTGCATTTGTGACATCATATTGCGCCTTAATATGACGCCCCTTAAAGAAAATACACTTATAACCTTCAGATTCATCCAATATAATATACGGAATTTCCGCGCGGGCATAGGCGGTGACAGCTTCTTTTACCGTATGATTCACGCAAATAAATTTTTGCAAATCAACGTCTGCTGATAAAAATTCAGCAACGCCGATGACTAGGCCCTGCTGATTTAAATTCGGAAAATAACTTTTTAAAATTTCAAGGCAGCCAAGCTCTTCGTCTTTGTTTAGCATAAATGCGAATAATTATTTTTTTACTTTATTTTTTGCGAACAAAGAAATCATGGGTTTAAATCCGCCCCAAATCATACGTTTGCCGTCAAATGGCATGTCAGACATTTCCATTTGCAAACGTGAATCATTCATGACTTTTGATAATACCTGATCGCGATGTTTTCTGTTTTTATAAACAATCCAACAAACAAAAACAGTTTCGGTCGGCTTCATTTTCACGCTGCGCGGAAACGACGTCACTTTACCTTTTTGCACATCATCAGCAGCACATTCGTTATACGCCAGTGCACCATGTTCGATCCAAATTTTTCCTGCCTTTTGAGCCATTTTTAAATAAGCAGTCACTTTTTTCTTTGGCACAGGAGTTACAATTGAATCAATGTAATTTTTCATATTTATTCCTTAATTTGTGTGTTTATTTCAATTTATTTTTATATACTGATTAAATATGATTTACATCAAAGATTTACTAGCTGCAGAAATACGCCTTAAACCCAAGCCCTGCGTCATAAATTCAGTTTTAGGCGACTGTTATTTATTTGAAAAAAATAAAACATATCAAACGCGCCGACAGATCGCCGCAAAATTAAAAATAAAATTTAAAAAAGCCGATAAATTTTATAACTTGTCACCGCTTTTATGCTTGCCAAGTATTCTTATTCAAAAAACTGTCCCCTATTTTGAAAATAAACCGATCATCGCTAGTTTTAATTCAAATTCGAAAAACATAACGGTCGATGAATTATTGTTTCTGGGCACCAAAACAAATCATATTCTGCATGAAACTTCACATTTGATCATGTGGCTGGCTGCACAAAAAAATTTAGATTTAAAAAAACAAAACGAAGTCATCATCGCATTTTTATTATCAGAATCCTACGCGAATTATTCTGAGACAATCGCTAGTATATTTTTAACCAACGAATTGCACACAGATTTTTTAAAATTAAATTCGTTTTGGGCCCACAGCGCATCCGAAGTTAAAACTTTAATTCAACTTCGAAAAAAATATAGCGCACACGGAGTAAATACAGCATTATTTTTATGTTTTTTACATTCAAATTTTCTGTACAAAAAAATCGGCGTGCGCGAATGCAAAAATATAAATTTATTTATTGGTCGCAATGATTTAAAATTAGAGGCCAAAGATCTTAAAGAACTTTTTGCCATCACCAGTCAGTTAAACATTCATTTTTTAACAAAAACCGGAGAAATTTTTTGGAAAATATTGGGTTTTAAAAATAATTTTTTCGAAAGTTTAGATTTCGATCCCGTTGAATTTATACTCAAAAATAAAAACTTGCAAAAAAATATCTTAAGCTTACTGGAGCAAGATAATTAATTCGA
>JAYTMM010000002.1:0-1567 GCA_043728555.1 Pseudobdellovibrionaceae bacterium | reverse complement strand
TGCAAAACCTGCTGCCGGCGCTAAAGCCGCTGCTCCTGCTGCTGCTAAGCCTGCCGCTGGAAAAAAATAGTTTTAAATTATTGAATTAAAAAAAGGCGACTCATAAGGTCGCCTTTTTTTTTGTTTTTCGCCTTACAGTTTAATTAGTTTTATAGAGGAATCTCTTAATGCATTTGATCGTTGGTCTTGGAAATTTTGGTCAACAGTATCTAACGACTCGTCATAATATTGGTTTTATGGCCTGTGACTATTGGTTAAAAACTTTAGGTGATACTGGCGATTACAGAACCGAACACAAAACCCTAACCCGCAAAATTAAAATTGAAAACACGATTAACAAACAAATGATGGATGTTCTTATAGCCAAACCCCAAACTTATATGAATCGGTCAGGTGAATCGGTTGTGGGTTTACTTAATTTTTATAAAATAGATATGTCCAAAATGATCGTCGTTCACGACGATATTGATCAAGCTTTTGGCTCTATGAAAATTCACACAAACCGTGGCCACGGCGGACAAAACGGAATTAAAAATATTTCTGAGTTATTGGGCACGCAAGATTACACTCGCTTAAAGCTTGGCGTAGGGCGCCCTGCTGACCCCCGTTTTGATATTGGGGACTACGTCTTAAGCAGTTTTTTTAAAGAGGAAAGTCCGAATTTACCAAAATATTTGGACACAGCCTGTGATGCTGTTGAAAGTTTTATTTTTGAAGGCTCAGAAAAAGCAGCTACTCGATTTAATGGGTCGATTAATTTTTAAAATGCGTGTAGAAAAAGTACTATACTCAAAACTGTGATTTTTAATCACATTAGGCAATATTATAAAAAGGAATTATTTATGGCACTTCAAGTTGGAATCGTTGGTCTACCAAATGTTGGCAAATCAACATTATTTAATGCTCTAACAGCCGCAAAAGCTGAAGCCGCTAATTACCCTTTTTGCACTATTGATCCCAATGTTGGTGTTGTGACTGTTCCTGATATTCGTTTAGATCAAATCACGCAGTTTATTAAACCTCAAAGCGTTATTCCAACAACCATGGAATTTGTGGATATTGCTGGGATTGTCAAAGGCGCAAGCCAGGGTGAAGGTTTAGGAAATCAATTTCTTTCACATATCCGTCAGACTGATGCCATCGTTCATGTTGTTCGTTGTTTTGATGATCCAAATATTATTCACGTCGCTGGCAGTGTAGACCCATTGCGCGATATGGAAATCATTAACACAGAACTCATGTTAGCTGACTTAGATTCAGTTGAAAAAAAATTAAAACGTATCGAAAAAATCGCGAAGACATCATCTGATGTAAAATTAAAAATGGAATTAGATGTAACACAGAAAGCTTACCAGGCGTTAAGTGATGGTAAACCCGCAAGATCTGTCGTTTGTAATGACTTGGAAATGCCTTACATGCGTGAATTACATTTACTGACTGCTAAACCCGTTTTGTATGCGTGTAATGTTTCTGATACTGATTTTGCAGCTGGTGGTAATGACTGGGTTAAGCAAGTTGAAAAAAGAGCTTCTGAAGAAAACAATAAAACAATTACAATTTGTTCTGC
>JAYTMM010000001.1:0-5293 GCA_043728555.1 Pseudobdellovibrionaceae bacterium | reverse complement strand
GGAACTTTTCCAGTTTTTCGGAGTCCCGATTTTTTAACTGCGCCAGATTTTTTTTTGTCTTTGATATCAACAACAAAAATGCCATCTTTTTTTAATTTGATACGCGCAGTTCTGAGGTTTTCAGAATCAAGCGTGCCCTTCATATTTTTTCCGTCTTTGGTCAGACCTTTATATTCAAAAATAGGCATGGGTTAAATTCTTTTCATCATAAATCAATTTGAGTGTTTGATAATAATTCTTCGATTGTTGTTGTGCCGGCTAAAACTTTTTGAATACCGTGATCGCGGAACGTTTTCATGCCGTTTGCGATCGCTTGTTTTTTGATGGCTCCGCTGTCACGTTTTTGCATGATCAAAGATTTAATATCATCAGTGACGGGTAAGACTTCGGCGATCAATGTTCGGCCAAGATAACCTTTTTGTCCGCAATGTTCACAGCCCATAGCTCTGCAAACATTTGAATTTTTCATTTGTTCTTTAGTGATACCAATAGTTTGTAATTCAAAATCGCTGGGCGCATAAGGAACTTTGCAATGTGGACACAATACTCGAACTAAACGTTGTGCTAGAATTCCTAAAACCGAAGTCGCAATTAAAAAAGGTTCAGCACCAATATCCATCAAACGCGGAAAAGCACCGGCAGCATCATTGGCATGGATCGTAGACAGTACCAAATGGCCCGTTAATGACGAATTGATCGCAAGCTCTGCGGTTTCTAAATCGCGAATTTCTCCGACCATAATAATATCTGGATCTTGACGAAGAAACGAACGTAATCCTGCAGCGAAAGTTAAACCAATTTTTGCATTCACTTGAACTTGACCGACGCCCTGAATACGTTGTTCGACGGGATCTTCGACGGTTAAAATATTAATATCGGGTTTATTTAATTTTGAAACGCAACCGTATAATGTTGTGGATTTTCCAGAACCTGTAGGGCCGGTGACAATTAAAATTCCGTACGATCGTTCGATCAAATCATTTAATATCGTCATTGTGTCTTCAGAAAAACCCATTTGATGTAATTCGCGTGTTTGACTGGACTTATCCTGCAGACGCATCACCATACGTTCACCGAATGTCGTTGGCACTGTTGATAAACGAATATCAATATCTTTGCCGCCGACTTTCAATGGGATGCGACCATCTTGGGGTAAACGTTTTTCTGCGATATTTAAATTCGCCATGACTTTGATACGTGATGTAATTGCATTTTGTAATTTTTTTGGTGGTTTAAAAACGTCGTACAATTGGCCATCAGTTCGATAACGTACGACCATTTCTTTTTCGTAAGGTTCTATATGGATATCAGAGGCTTTTTCTTTCACAGCACGAAACAAAACAGCATTTACCATTTTAATCACAGGTGCGTCGTCTTCACCGGCTTCAAGTAAATCGATAATTGGATCTTCCAGATCCATTTCATCTTCTTCGATTTCATCCATACCATTTAAATTCGCGGTACTTTTTTCATAAACGCGATTAATAGTATCTTGTAATTTTTGAGTCGTCGTAACTAATAAACGAATGCGCTTTCCGAAAATCACACGCACATCATCCATCGCTTTTGTATTTAAAGGATTCGAAGTTAATAAAACTACACAATCAGCTTCTTCACGGTAGGGCAGTATGCCTTGGGTTTTTGCGTAATTGATCGGAAGATCACGAATTAGATCGGCCGAAATTTCATTCACAGGAATATCACGAATAAAATCTAAACCCATTTCACGACACAATTCTGCAACAAGTTCTTCAGCTGTTGAATATTCTTTTCTTGAAAGCGTTTCGCCCACAGTCGCCGCGCGCGATGTCGCAGGATTTCGCAAAACAGATTTAATCTGATCTGCATTCAGACTTGTGGCTTTCACTAAAACTAAAGGAATATCCATTTGTGCCATAATTATTTTTTAATCGTAGGAAGAGTTAAAGATTGTGGAGTTCTAGCTTCGCGTTTTAAAATTTTATCAACGGTGGATCCGTAAGGATCTTTGCCGCCGTTTTGTTTTAAAAATCTGAGACGTTCATTTGTTTTTTCGACGAGTAATTTTTGTTGATCATTCACGTTGCGAATAATTTTAGGAGACAAAAAGACCAACATATTAACTTTACGTTTATTAGACTCTTTAGATTTAAAAAACCAACCTAAAATTGGAAGATCCCCTAAAATTGGAACTTTTTTAATATTTTCAGTTTCTTCATCTTTCATCAATCCGCCAATAACGGCCGTGTCGCCGTTATGTAAAACAACGTTTGTTTCAATTGATCTTGTTGCTAAAGGCTGAACGCGACCTTCAAAGCTGGCGGGTACTTTTGTATTTGAAATTTGTTTTACAGATTGTTTAAATTCCATTCGGATAGTTTCAGACGATGGACTAATGAAAGGTTTTATTGTCAGCTTAATCGTCGCATCATCAAACTCAGGCTGAGATTGTGAAGGTGCTCCATTTGCTCCGGGTGTTACTATTTCACGAGTTACAACTTTATCTCCAACTTCGATTGTTGCAGCTTGAGCATCTGTGGCCATAATTTGCGGAGTCGATAAAATATTTGTTTTGCCAAATTGTTTAATAAATTTGAGATAACCTAATAAATTTGGAACGGGAGTTGAACCTTTTGATGGGTTTGTAATATCCAAAGGAACATTAATTGATCCTGACGAGAAACCCAAAATTGCATTTCCGGCTCCTGCAAGAGGATTTAAAACATCTGTTACATCAGCACCAGATCCAGTAAAACCTGCTTTTGCTCCCGACGAATCAAATTTCACCAAACCACCACTTGAATTAAAGCCATCAAAAATCGACATCTCCATAATGATTGCTTCAACAAAAACTTGATCACGCGGAATATCTAATTTTGCTAAAATACTTAAAACTTTTTCGTAATCTTGTTTGCTGGCTGAAACAACTAAAGCATTTGTATTTTTGTCGGCCTTAATCGAAACTTCGCCTCCAAAAACACCTTCGCGAACAGCAGCTTGACCTTGCGGCGCAAAACCAAAACCACCTGCCGTGGGCGCAGCCTTGGGCGTTGAATCTTTGGCAACTTCAGATAATGTCGATGCGATTTTTTCAGCTTCGCCGTATTTCACATAATAAACATAAACTCCGCCTTGGCTTTCGGCCGAGACTTTAAAATCCAATTGTGAAACTAATTTGCGAACACGGCCGATACCAGCTTTGTTGCCGACAATAATCAATGAATTTGTACGATCATCGGGGAAAACCATAAATGAACTAATGCCACCCATTTTTCCGCCGCCACCGCTTGAGCCACCCGCAGATGAAAATCGGGGAACACCCGCATTAAATCCACCACTGCTGGCTGAAGATTTTTGGCCTTTGTTTACGACCTTATCAATTAAATCAGCAATGTCTTTTGCTTTCGCATACTTAATGCCAACAACTTCAAGTTGTTCCTCAAATCCCGGAACATCCAATTGATTAATAATTTTCATGATACGATCAATGCTTGAACCAAAATCTGAAATGATTAATGAATTCGTTTGTGGGTTTGCTTCCATTTCGCCGTAACTTGAATTTAATAAACGCGCCAATTTTGTTTTTAATTCTTCAGCTGAAATATGTTTCATGTGAACAACTTTAGTAATCATTTGATCAGCGTTCGGATAATAGCTGCCAGAATAAATATCGATTCCATCACGCTGTGCAGACCTGGCATTTCTGATTTTCAAAAAACCACCACTAGGTACAACAGTGAAGCCATTGATCGCAAGCGCAGATAAAAAGGCCTTGTAAGCTTCTGCGACAGTAATTTTACTGGGTGCTAAAACTGTGATTTTCCCACGAACGGTTGAATCGATAATAAAGTTTTTTCCTGTCAATTCAGAAATCGCTTTGATAATATCTGTGATTTCAACATTCGGAAAATCGAACGATTCAATTGTTTCCGGAAAATTTTCTGAAGTAATGTCTTCGGCAGTGGCTTTTGAAAATTTCTCTTTTTGTTTTTCAGTCAAAATCGAAGACTTTGCATTTTTATTGATAGGTTTAATAACTTGCGTAGGCAAATTTGGAGAAGGAGCTGTTCCGCGTCCCATCGCAGGAACTGGCATTGCGTTTTTTGCTCCCGGAATTCCGCCAACGCTTGCGCCACTACCAACTGGAGGAGCTGGTGGTGCCGCAAAATCATCAATCGGCGGTGGAGGCGGGAAATCTTCAAACTGAGCAAATGAATGAGAGGTCACAAGTTGTGAAGCCAAAAAACTGGCAACGATTGTTGAATTCAATAAACATTTTCTTAACGTCATCCTTGACCTCTTATTCAATATTGTAATTCATGACTTGATCTGAACCATCTGATTCAACACCAAGTTTAATATTATTTGCTGTTTTAAAATTATTAAATGCTTCCATGGCCGACTGAATACTATTAATTTGAACGCCATTGGCTGATTTAATTAAAGTGCCGCGCTTGATCCCCAGCTGTTCAAAAATACTTCCGGGTTGAAAATCCACAAAACGATAACCATTAATTTCACCCGTATTCGGATCGCGATTCGGCAAAGCGCGCGCTTGCATTAATAAACTGCTCATGTCGTTTAAGTATTTATTTAAATCTGCACGCTTAACTTTGAATGTGTTATTTCCCACATTTTGAATTTCTTTTCCCAAAGCAGGCACAGCTGTCTGCGCAGGTTTTGATCCATCAAATGAAACTTTCGAATTGCCTTTGTTCATCTCAATATATTCAAGCGCTCCGTTATTTAAGTTTCTGAAATAAATAATTCCGCGCTCGACTTTTTCCAATTTCGCAAGCCCTTCCATTTCGGCACCAACAGTGAATGATCCAGACATGTTTTTAGATTTAATTTCAACAGCAGCGACAGATTTCAAAGGGTCCGTGTGAACCAATGTTCCGATCAAAGTGATTGGCAGCGCGGAAGGAACGGGGTCGTCATTTTTTTTCTTTGAACCGTCGTCTTTGGCCTTTAGAGCATCGGGAATTTCGCTTTTCGATGAGAATAAATTTCGGGATGTAATCACGGAATATTGGCTGCGATCGTTGTTTTGGAATGAATCCATTTTGATGGCTTTTTTGGGCGGGGCTTGGTCTGGCAATAAGCGATCGCGGTAATATATAATGGTCAGATCCGCAATTGTAAACGCGACAAATAAAATCAACCCGTAAAGAGCAAATTTATTAATTTTATTTTTTTGCACGAGAGTCATTTTTGTCATTTTCATGTTGCAGTCTCTACGATAGCAACAGCCCTAGATCTTAGGGTAGCCTTGGTATGGATTTTTGGGATAATCTAGAAATAGGTCTAGTTT